>JAAYSX010000031.1 GCA_012518255.1 Candidatus Epulonipiscium sp.
AATAAAAAGTTAAAGATTTTATGTAACTATAAAAGAGGTATTTCCTAGATAGGAAATACCTCTTATTTATTAACTTTCAATTATCTACAGGGTTATAATTTGGTATCCTTCATCAATATATCTATTCATAGCAGGATGACCACTCATTTCACCATTTAGGGGAATACCAGTTGTTTGGTTGAATTCTAATACCCCCATCTTTACTGAACATCCCTTACAAATAGAATCAAAGAGTCTTTTTTCTTTAGCTTCCTTATATAAAGGATTATTACTCTCTTCTAATTCTTTAATATGCTTTACAGCTTCGCCTTCCATAATGATCTTAACGTCTTTACCATTAGCGTCCATATCAAGTGCATTTAGAAGCACATGTATAAAGCACATTAGGTTTCCATTAAAAGCAAATATAGCAAACTTATTCACTAAAATCCCCCTTATAATATCTTATTAGTTTTCAACGATAATATTAGAGCGTACTAACTTAACTCCATTTTCTAACATATCTCCCACAGGGCAAGTTTTTTCTACAAAATCAATAAATTCTGCAATTTCTTCTTCAGAGTTACTACTTTTAACATGAATATTAAATCTAATTTCGCTACAACCAGGGCGTACATCTGATAGCCCCAAGAATCCATCAGTATCTAAGTCTCCTTCGACATCTACTTCAAACTCTTGAAGATCAATCCCTTTAGCCTCTGCAAAGGCAAAAGCCACAATAGTTTGGCAAGCCCCAAGTGCCCCCAGGACTGCCTCTACAGGATTCATACCTTTATCAGTTCCACCTAAATCTTCAGGCTCGTCCAATAAGATTTTAAAACCTCTTGCCCCTGTATCAACTTGCATTCCTTCAGGTAGTTTCCTTGCACTAGCTTTTAATACTTGTACCATAGTAATCACTCCTTTAATATTATATATATACATAGTTAGAATAACATTTTTTGACAAAGAAATCAAACCTTAAACTTAGATTTCCATGCTCCTAAACCAGTTTTTAATCTCCATAAGCATATCTTTCTCCTTATCAGTTTCGACTATAATACTAGATAAACTTTCTAATATATGATTCCTATTAAATTTAACTCCTGTTAGATTAGACTTTAGCTTATCAATAACACCAGTCAAAACAGCATCGGAATAGATATTAACCTCCTGTATCCTACTGCCTTCAAGCAAAAATAGTATTTCCAGTTTACCAAAATCAAAATATTTCTCTAACTTAAGATCAAAATCAGGGGTTTGACCATAAATCCAGTCCCAAGATTCATTCTTTATAATTTTATCTACTAATATTTCCCTAGGTGGATGATGGATTATTTCTAGGGGGCCACCATATAGTTTAGTAAAACTATCTACTATAGCTTGACTAACTATATCGATTGTTAGTCTTGGATTTAAGTCAATAAGATTAACTACCCTAGACCTTGTAGAAGTAATACCCTTTAGGTTCATCTTTTCCTTTGATACCTGTAGGTATTTTTCTAAATTATTAAAATTAGTATTTACTAAAATAGTTCCATGATGATAAGAAACCCCATTATTAAAATAAAAAGCGTTTCCTGAAAACTTTTTGCCGTCCACAGTAATATCATTTTTCCCAGTAAAGCTAGCATTTATTCCTAAACTTTGAAGTGATGTAATAATAACTTCTAGTTGTTTCTCAAGATTATAAAGATCTTCTTTCATTATAAAAGTAAAATTTAAATTGCCTAAATCATGAAATACAGCTCCTCCGCCTGATAGCCTTCTGGCTATTAAGATATTATCGTTTTCTATTAGAGATACCTGACACTCTTTCCAAGGGTTTTGGTTCTTTCCTATAACAATAGTATTTAGGTTTTGCCATAGATATAAAATTACTTCATCATCTTCTACATTTTCTAGAAGGTACTCTTCTAGGGCTAAATTTTCATAGGGATTATGGCTGTGGGATTTTATTACTTTGATTTTAGTCTGCATAATGAATTGCACCACCTTCTACAGATAAGGCACCTTCATGTATCACCTCGCTTGTAGTAGGATGGGCATGGATAGTATTTATAATATTATCTGCAGTAAGATTATTTTGGATGGCAAGTGTAACTTCAGCTATTAAATCAGAAGCATTAGGTCCTATAATAGAAGCACCTAATATTTTGCCACTTTTATTTTCTTTTATAATCTTTATAAAGCCCCTGCTTTCCCCATATGTCATTGCTTTACCATTAGCGCTAATGGGGAACTTACCTATGGTGATTTCATCTAGTCTATCAGCTAAATCCTTTTCACTAAGCCCCACTGTTGCAATCTCTGGACTGGTAAATATTGCACTTGGCACAGCCCTATAATCTATTGTGCTATCCTTACCTAATATGTTTTGGGCTGCTACAATACCCTGGGCTGAGGCAAGATGTGCTAGCTGAATAATATTAGTTACATCACCTATAGCATATATATTTGGAATATTAGTTTGCATCTTATCATTGACTTTAATGCCCTTAGTATCTTTATTTATCTTAATTCCTAAATCATCTATACCTATATCTTGGTACTCTGGGCTTCTGCCTACACATACAAGGACCTTATCAGCACTTATATATTTGTTTTTATTATTATTTGAGATTTTTACAATAATGTTATCTGATTCGTCTTTAATAATTTCCTCTACTTTGGAAGAACTATATAAATTTATCCCAGCATCCTTGGCAGCTGCAGTAATCTCATCAATAATATCTTTATCTAAGGAAGATAAAATATCATCCATGTATTCAACTACTGTAACATCTACCCCCATATTGGCATAAATAAAGGCAAATTCCATACCTATAATACCAGCGCCTATAATAAGAAGCTTATTAGGAAGTTTCTTAAGATCCAGGGCCTCATCACTATAGATAACATTATCCAGATCAATTCCAGGAATTTGGGGCTTTGTAATCTTAGATCCTGTTGCAATTATGATATCCTTGGCCTTAATAGATATCTTATTATCAACTGAAAGAGTATTTTTATTAACAAGCTTACCCCTTCCCTTTACAAGAGTAATTTGGTTTTTATCAAATAAGTGTTTTATACCTGCAACAAGGTTCTCTACAATGTTATCCTTCCTGTCTATAACCCTAGCCATATCAATTTGGGGATTGTCACATATAATTCCGTATTCCTTGGAATTCCTAATATCAGCAAATACCTGGGCAGATCTTACCAGTGACTTAGTTGGAATACAACCTTCATTAAGACATGTACCACCCACTTCATTACTTTCAACAAGTATGACCTTGGCACCCATCTTAGCAGCCTTTATAGCAGCTACATAGCCTCCAGGGCCACCACCTAAAATAGCTATATCAGCATTAAGGTTCTGGTATTCCTTATCTTGATCAACTTTAGGCTGAGAATTAGCATTATTAGCCTGGGATAAATTTACTAGCAAATCTCCTATAGCAACAGTATCCCCTTCACTTACCTCTATAGATTCTATAATCCCTTCAAGATTTGATTTAACAGGAAAGTTACCTTTTTTGGCTTCAATTTCCATGATAAGGTCACCTAGTCTAAGCTCATCTCCTTCATTAACGTGTATTTTGCCAACAACACCTTCCTTAGAACCTGGTAATAATCTTTCTAAACTTATTTTTGAGCTCATATTATCCTCCTTAATTAAGTGCCACAAAAAGTCCTATACGGTATATCTAAGTTTTTCTGTGGCATCATATATTCCTTGCCTATATCCCTATAATTATAAGGCTCCTTTAATAATTCAAGGAGATTATTAAACTTCTTATAGTTTCCATCTCTACTAGCATAATCTAAGGCCTCTTCTACTAGATGATTCCTCGGAATTATAAAAGGATTATGTTCTTTCATAGTTTCCACTGATAGGTCCCTAGATCTCCACCTCTTATCCCATGATATAAAGTCCTGGCTCTTAAAAAGACCACTATTATCTAGTGATTTATACTTACAATCAGTAAGACCTAAGAATGTATTTGTAAAGTCTGACTTGTACCTTTCCATTAGTTCAAGTAAATCTTCAGCCAAGCCCTTGTCTTCCTTCTTCCTATCTAGAATTCCAAGCTTTAAGCACATACCATCTAGCCAGTTTTCTTCATATATAGCTGGGTAATCATTTAAAAGTTCCTGTGCTATATCCATAGCCTTGTCCTCATCTTCATTAAGCAGGGGGAGTAGGCTCTCAGCAAATCTTGCCAGGTTCCAGCCACCTATATGGGGCTGATTACCATAGGCATATCTTCCATTTCTATCTATAGAGCTAAAGACAGTAGCTGGGCTATAACTATCCATAAAAGCGCAGGGCCCATAATCTATGGTTTCACCGCTAATAAGCATATTATCTGTATTCATTACACCATGAATAAAGCCAACTAGTTGCCATTTGGCAATAAGATTTGCCTGCAAATTAATAACCTTCTTTAAAAGTAGGATATAAGGATTGTCCGTATCCTTAAGATCCTTAAAATGCCTATTTATAGTGTAATCGGCAAGTGTCTTAAGTTCATCCTTATTACTATAATTAGCAGCGTAGGCAAAGGTTCCCACCCTAATATGACTTTTTGCCACCCTGGTAAGTATAGCTCCGTCAAGCTCTTCTTCCCTATAAACCTTATCCCCAGTTGAAATTACTGCTAAGCTCCTGCTTGTTGGGATACCAAGACCATACATTGCCTCACTTATAAGATATTCCCTAAGCATTGGACTAAGAGGTGCTAGACCATCCCCTCCCCTTGAATAAGGAGTTCTCCCAGACCCCTTAAGATGAAGATCAAACCTTTCCCCTTTAGGATTTATTTGTTCACCAATAAGAAGAGCCCTACCATCACCAAGCATGGTAAAATGGCCGAACTGGTGCCCCGCATAAGCCTGTGCTATAAGACAGCCACCAGGTGCTAACTTACTGGCAGTTAATATACTTAATCCTTCATGACTCTTTAAATCTTTTATATTTAATCCTAGATCCTCTGCCAAGCTATCATTAAAAACTTCTAGTTTAGGTTTAGTTACCCTATTAGTCCCTATCTTTGAATAAAAACTACTTGGAAGTTTTGTATAGCTATTATCTAAATTCCATCCCATATTATTATTTGTCATAATTTACTCCATTCTTAAATTTGATAATTTAAGTATAGCTTTCCCATAAAGGCATAATTAAATTATAACATAAAATACCTAAAATAATTATTTTATACATTACCCAAATACACCTTATTTAAATATTTCTTAGCTGTTTTTTGCCTATCTCTCATAATATCTATATTAGTTGCAGGTCTATCCATTTTATATCTTGGGAAATACCTTGATAAATGAAGGGGTATATCCTTATCTATCTCCCCTATAAAGGATGCAATCTTACTTACTTCTTCTTTTGAATCATTAAGACCATTTACAAGGAGGCTAGTAATTTCTACATGGCACTTGCTACTTGCCATTTTAATAGTATTTAGAACTGGGTCCAGGGATCCACCACATATTTCCTTATAATATTTATTATTAAAAGCCTTTAAATCAATATTCATAGCATCTATATAAGGTAATAATTCTTTAAGAGGCCCTTCTTTTATAAAACCATTAGTAACTAGGACAATTTTAAAGTCTGGATAATTCTTTTTAAGGTATTTAGCTGTATCATAGATATATTCATACCAAATTGTAGGTTCATTGTAGGTAAAGGCAATTCCTATATTATTATCGGCATTTATGCAACTTAAGGCTAAATCTTCTGGAGATATAAACCTTCCGTCTCTTTCGTAGTGGGCTATGGTGTAATTTTGGCAAAAATCACAGGTGAAATTACAGCCAAATGTGCCTACAGATAATATGTTCTTACCAGGATGAAAATTATAAAGAGGCTTCTTCTCTATAGGGTCTAAACCAGCGGCTGTAACCTTACCATAATTAATAGTTCTTAAAATCCCCTTGTTATTAGTTCTTACAAGACATTTGCCAGATTTCCCTTCCTTGATTTTGCAACTATGAGGACATAAATGGCACCTAAGATAATCTTCATGTTTTTCATAAAACATAGCTTCCCTTATCATATAATCACCTATGCCTTATAACTTTAAATTTTTCAATTGTATAGGGCTCATGGGGCATAATGCCTGCTTTTTCTAGGGCTATACTTAGCTGATATTCAGGACTATCTACACCATCTAAATCAGGAAGTAATATACCTGTTTTAACTCCGCTTTTTACAATAACTCCGTACACCTTAGGATCTAGTTCTGACTTGCTAGTTGGTTTAGGCTCAGTTAATACGTCTACTGAAAAATCTAAATCTTCTAGCTCATCCTTGCCTACGGGATCAAATCTGCTATCATGAATCCCAGCAGATACTGCATTTCTTATAATCTCTTCTGCTATATTGTCCATTCTAGGAAAGATTGTCCCAATGCAGCCTCTTAGACTGCCTTCCTTATATAGGGTCACGAATACACCCCGCTTTTCATCTAGCATTTCACTAG
>JAAYSX010000032.1 GCA_012518255.1 Candidatus Epulonipiscium sp.
AAAACTGCAATTATAGCTACTGGAATTAAAAGCTTGCCGTTGAAGCTAGGCTTATCCTGCTTGTTCTCTATAGGATTAGTCTCTGTTGTTGGTGTAGCTTCAGCTAATGGCTTATTTGTTTCCACTGGGACTAATTCCCCACAATTAGTACAAAACTTACTGCCAGCTTCAATGTCTTTGTTACAATTATTACATTTCATAAAAACTCCCCCTTAATTATTCTTTACTTCTAAGATTAGTTAGTTCTACCTTATAACCATCATATGTTACTGAATATATCCATCTATTATCAACGGTTTTTGCATCACCGTTATCATAGTAAATCTCATGCCTTTCCCCTACATCGACTTCGAATTCATATGGTGATATTTGATAGAAGTCATAGAATGAATAGCTAACAAATTCCTCAGTGGTTCCCTTATCATATAAGTTTTCAACTAAGGCTTGTTGTGCTTTTTCTAGAGGACTATTGGACTTTATATATGGTGATACTAGGGAGTAGTTGCCTTGATTTATGGCATCTACTAAGCGGTGCTGGTATTCCCATATATGTTGCTGAATTAGCTCTCTAGTGTCTTGGCTAATGTCTATTGGTTCAGGTTCTGGCTCTGGCTCAGTATAGTCAATATCCAGGAATAAGTCATAAGAGTTATAATCAGCTAGCTTGTAAACTCCAGATTCATATGTTCTTCCATCTATAATTACCTTGGCTTGTAGGGTAATTTCATCATCTATTGGAAATGGCCCTATCTCCTTATAGTCATTAAGTATTATACCAGAATCCTTATCATTAATATATAGCTTTGCCTTATCCATATTTGAATGCACATGGGTAGAATAAGCTTCAAGCCCTATATTATAATTAATTTTATTATCAGACAGGCTAAAGACTACAATTTCTTCTTCTGTAGATATTTCCCCAAATTCTCCTTCATAAACTATCTTAACCGTATGGGCTCCAGGTCTTATATTGTTAGCTTCTAGGCTATATTCATTTTCATCTATACTTCCAAGAAGTGTATCATCTAGGAAAACCTGAGATTTAACAAAGTTGCTATTTATAGATATATTATAGGGCTTTACAACCAATATATATTTATTGTAAATAAGCTTTTCCTTGCCATCTGGCTTAAGGTAGTAGTTTTTTGATGTATTATTAATAGTAGCTGATAAGGAATTGGCATTTATTGATTCTCCTGCTATAAGTGGTAATATTACCCCCAAATCTTCTACACTTAAGGGCTCATCATGTCCTTCTATTTCAGTCATACTTAATAAATAATCTATGTCATTGGTATTTATAGCGTTTGCTATTTTTTCTAAATTCTTATCCTTACTTATAAGGTTAGAAGATAATTTAAAACCTACAAAACCTATAGTAAGAACTATTATTAAACTAGCTAATATTATTTCAAGTTTTTTACTCATCTGATACTCCTCTTTCTGACATTAAGTTACCAATGTAAGTTGCACCAATAGAAATGAGCAAGCTTGTAATTAAAAGTGGTATTAGTGATACTCCAACTTTAACCTGTTCATTTACCAGGTTTGTAAAGAAAAGCGCTGAACCAGATAAGGATACTTTAATATTGGTTATATAGGCAAATGCTGTTATAGTTAAAGAATAAGTAACAGGTGCTATATATAACTTGCTTTTCTTCTTTGATTTTTTACCATAGACAAAAAATATGGCTATTGGAACTAGGGCAACTAGGTATATTAAAATAGTGCTTAGTCCATAATGGTCATTGATATATCTAATTTCTCTAAGTAGGCTAAGTTTGTAGTTTTCCATATCATAATTAACGGTAAGTCTACCAAAGTTAATAATTGATAAGGCATAAAAGACAGCTTGAAATATAGCAATAAATAAAATAATTAAGGAATCAGCAGATAAACCTACCCCTACCTTAAGAAAGATACCTGTAATTATAAAGACTGATAGGAATGTTACTAGGAATATATTAAGCCCTGTAAATATATCAGAGTAGCCTCCTAATAATTCTTCCTTATTTACCAATCTACTATATGTCCCATACCCTGACAATAAAGATATAAATGATATTAGACCACTTTTAAAAAATGCTGCTATAATAGAAAAAGATTTTGTAGCTACTACCATTTGTGAGGCATAGGGTATTGGGACTTCAACCTTAGCCCTATAAATAAGAGAAAGTACTGTCAAAGTTAAACAATAGGTTAGGGCAGTAACAAGGCTGGATTTTAAATCAAATTGTCTGTTTTTTTTGTTATCTTTTTTTGCCTGTAAAATTCCAATCACAAAGAAAGTAATAAATGGAATTAAAATAAGAATACTAAGTGAACCTGCTATTTTTGCTACTGATGATGCAAAAGTACCTGCGGAAATAGCAAGTTTAAGGTTAATAAAATTAGTTAAGAAAAGAAGATCAAACACTGAAACTATCTTAACATTTACATTATATCCAATAGTAGAGTAAAGGCCGTATTGAGCTGCTAGATTAACTACACTAGACAGAAGCAAGCTAAGAATAAAAAGAATTCCAAATCCAATAAAACCACGAATTATAGGTGATTTAGCATCAAAATATGTAGCAGCCTTGTATTTAGGGACTATATCAGCTATGTTTTTAGTAATTGATTTATTAGGCTTATATAAGGAAACTCCACAATTATTGCAGTATAGATCTGGTCTTAATAACTTATTACCACAGCTATTGCAATACTGTATGTTATCTTTACTTAGTTTAATATTTACTTTTGTTTGATGAAGCAATGTTCCATCATTAGAGCAATAAATTGCATATTTATTATTTTTTTGACCACAAGATTCACAATACATTGGTTTACTCCTTACTTAGCTGTATACCACAGCTATTACAGTATTTTGAGGATTCAGGTATTTCTGCTTGGCAGTTATTACATATCATACCTAGATTTATATCCTGTTCTTTTAAAGTCTCCACTTTTTTGCCACAGTTTTTACAAAACTTATCGTCCTCAGATAAAGGATTGCCACATTCACAGATCTGTCTCTTCTCTGCCTTTGTTTTTTCTTCAATATCTTTTAGGGCACTATAAATTTTAGAATCTAGTTCCATAAGTTCAGATATCAAAGGATCAAGTTCTTCACTAGTTTCCTTGCTTTCTCTAATTTTTTGATAATAAATTTCACCTAGGGAAAGTATTATTTCACTTCTTCTGGCTTCATTTTCCGAAACAATACCCTTAAGGCTCATAACCTCTTGTGATGTTTGGATTTTGGTCTTACCATCTTCAAATCCTTTTTGAACTCCCTTTTGCACACTTGAAAGTCCTTGTTGTAGCTTTTCGCTAAAATCTTCCATTATACTACCTCCTAATTTTAAAGTTTAAATTGAAATATAAAGAAATCTAAGTATAAAGGTTCGACACAATATCACAAAATCCTTTATTTATCTAGAATTTAACAAATTATAAGAAGTATTTAATTTTAGGCATACAAAAAGGCATATGTATTCTACATATACCTTCAGTAGTTATATCTAAATTAAGCTCTTTCAACAAGGTTGGAACGTAGGCAACGTGTACATACATTCACATTCTTTGCCGCCCCGTTTACTAAGACCCTAACTTTCTTAACATTTGGCTTCCACATTGCATTAGATCTTCTATGAGAGTGACTCACTTTAATTCCAAAGCTAACCCCTTTAGAACAAATATCGCATTTGGCCATTGTAAACACCTCCTTTACACATGTCCCTAAAGTTAACAGATTAATTTTATCAGATATAAGACAATATATCAAGAGAATATAATAAAGTTTGTTAACCTTCGTAGTTTTATGATATAATAAGCATATATTATTCTGCCTACATCATATAATTAAGGTAGAAAGCATAGATTAGGAGGTAAAGGAATGGCAGGGAAACTATTTACAGAACACGGGAATATTACCATAGATGAGGAAGTAATTGCAAGAATAAGTGGTATAACCGCAATGGAGTGCTATGGAGTAGTAGGAATGGCAGCTCGTAATATGAAGGATGGAATTGTAAAACTACTGATGCTTGACAGTTTAACTAAGGGTATAGCAGTTGAGATTAATGATAACAAATTAACTCTTAGTTTTCATATTATTGTTGAATATGGTGTTAAGATTTCTGCAGTAGCAGATAACTTAATTAGCACTGTTAAATACAAGGTAAAAGAGCAAGTGGGATTAGAAGTAGAGAAGGTAAATATTTTTATTGAAGGAGTGCGTGTTGATAAATAGCACTAGTAAATTATTAGATACAATGTAGATTGTATGTATCAAGGAGGCTTTGTAGTGAGAATAGAAAGTATCAACGCATCCACTCTTAAGAATATGTTTATTGCTGGTGCTAGTAGATTGGATGCAAACAAACAAATGGTTAACGATTTAAACGTATTCCCTGTACCTGATGGGGATACAGGTACAAATATGTCCCTAACCTTTTTGGCAGCAGCTAAGGAAGTAGAAAATGTAGAAGAGGACACAGTTCATGCAGTTGCTAAAGCAGCTTCTTCAGGATCACTAAGAGGGGCAAGGGGTAACTCTGGGGTTATTCTATCCCAGATTGTAAGAGGATTTTATCGTGGGCTTAAAGGCAAGGAGACTGCAGATGCAATGACTCTTGCGGGGGCAATGCAGCAAGGTGCAGATACAGCCTATAAGGCGGTAATGAAACCTAAGGAAGGTACAATATTAACAGTAGCTAGGGAAACGGCGGCTAAGGCTGTAGAGATGTCCCTAGAAAGTGATGACCTTCTGGAGGTACTGCAAGAAGCAGTAAGGCATGGTAGGGAAACTTTGAATAAGACTCCTGAGATGTTATCAGTTCTTAAGGATGCAGGGGTTGTAGATGCTGGTGGTGAAGGCTTAATGTGCATCTTGGAAGGTGCGCTAACAGTTCTAACTGGGGAGGAAAATACATATGTAGCTCCTAGCCTAACAATGGAACCAACAATTACTCCCCATGTACATGACTTTGATATAGAAGATATTGTATATGGGTATTGTACAGAATTTATAATCAACCAAAACCAAGATTCTAATTTTAATGAAGAAGAGATGAAGGACTACTTAACATCCATTGGGGATAGTATTGTAGTTGTATCTGATGAAGAATACGTAAAAGTCCATGTTCATACAGATAACCCAGGTCAAGCCCTGGAAAAGGCTGTTAAGATTGGCTCACTTACTAATATTAAGATAGATAATATGAGGGAGCAGCATTTAGAAATGCTTGCCAAACACAAAAAAGAAGAGCCTAAAACAAGGGAAAGAGTTGAAGTGGGCTTTATTTCTGTTGTTGCAGGAAGTGGTATAGCAGAAATAATGACAACCCTAGGTGTTACAGAAATCATTGAGGGTGGTCAAACCATGAACCCAAGTACAGATGATATTTTAGAAGCAATAGAAAAATGCAATGCTGACACTATAATCATACTACCTAATAATAAGAATATCCAACTAGCAGCAGAGCAAGCAGCACAAATAGCAGAAGGGTCAGATGTTCGCGTTCTTCCTACTAGGACAGTACCTCAAGGTATTTCAGCTATGATTGCCTACAATCCTAGCCTAGATATAGATGGGGTATTAGAAGAAATGGAAGAAGCTATAACATACGTAAAAACTGGCCAAATCACTTATGCAGTTAGGGATACTAAGGTAGACGGTAAAGAAATTAAAAAAGGTAACTTCCTTGGAATCTTAGATGATACTATCGAAGTTGTAGCAGAAACACTAGATGATGCAGTTAAGGAACTTGTTGAAGCTATGGCAGATGATGAATCAGAAATTATTAGTTTATATTATGGAGAAGAAGTTAAGGAAGAAGATGCTAGCAAGGTAGAGGAATACCTAGAAGCAAATTACGATGATTATGATATAGAGGTTCATAGTGGTGGCCAACCAGTTTATTACTATATTGTTTCAGTAGAATAAAATATATAAAAGCTAAAAGGCTAAAGTTTAATCTTTAGCCTTTTATTTT
>JAAYSX010000033.1 GCA_012518255.1 Candidatus Epulonipiscium sp.
AAAAATTAAGGAGGAAGTTATGAAGGTTCGAAATAGGATCGCTTTACTGATTGTGACGATGTTCGTACTTGGAACAGGTACTGTTGCGGCATACCAGCCACGATCTAAGTCAGTAACAATTACTGATAATGGGAAGGTGACTCAATACGAAACGACAGAGGTGCTAGTTGGGGAGTTTCTAGCTAGTAATGACATAAAATTAGACGAGAAGGATATTCTATCTGTAGACACTGACGTAATGATTACAAAAGATATGGAGATTGAAATTACAAGATGGCTACCAGAAATAGAGCTTAACCTAGACCAAACTAAAATGAAGTCAGTAACTAGAGCATTTACAGTTGGTGAGTTTATGGAAGAGCAAGGAATTGAATTTGGAGAAAAAGATACTGTTACTCCAGATAAAGCAACTCCTATCGAAGATGGAATGGAAATTATAATAAAAAGGGAAAGGCATACTATCCAAACAAGGCAGGCTGACCTACCTTATGACATAAAGATTGAGTCAACACCTAACTTAAAACCAGGTGAACGTAAGGTTAAGCAAGCAGGTAGTAATGGCTTAGTAAGTAGGGACTTCAAGGTTAAGTACTTTGGCGGTGAAATGATTGAAGAAGTACAGATTAGTTCTAATATATTAAAGCAGCCACAAACAGAGATAATTCTTGAAGGTAAGAAGAATATAGTTACGGACCCTAATACGGGAAAGACTTATGCCTACAAAAAAGTAATGAATATGGAAACCACAGCATATACAGACGTGCCTGGGGATAGATGGTATGGAATAACAGCTAGTGGAATGCCTACATTTGTGGGTATGGTAGCTGTAGACCCAAGAGTTATTCCTTTAGGAACAAAATTATATGTTGAAGGTTACGGTATAGCCCATGCAGGTGATACTGGTGGAGCTATAAAAGGGAACATAATTGATCTTTACATGCTTAATAGGCAACAGACAAGGGCTCATGGTAGGAGATACCGTAATGTTTATATCTTGGAGGACCAAAATATAAATGTAAGAGCTGAAAGAAATAAGTAATTAAGAAATATTAAGGTGTCATGGGAAAGGCATGCAAGCTTATAGTTTGCTGCCTGCTTCCTGTGGCACCTTTTTTATCTAGCTATACATTGGAATTACATTATGTTAATATAAAAAAAGAAGATGGAGGGAAGCTTATGAAAGTTATTGGAACAGTGGAAGGTACAAAGGAAATCTTAAACCGTTATCCATTTGTATTTAAAAAGAAGTTTGGACAAAACTTCCTTATAAATCCTCATACCTTGGATAAAATTATAGAAGCTGCAGATATAAGTGAGGATGATTGTATAATAGAAATAGGACCAGGAATAGGTTGTGTAACTCAGCAGCTGCTTTCTAAGGCTGGTAAAGTAATAGCTATAGAGATAGATAATAATCTTATTCCCATATTAGAGGATAACTTTGGTGATTGCCCAAACTTTACCTTAATTAATGATGATGTACTCAAAGTAGATTTGCATCAATTAATAAGAGAACAGGCCCAAGGGAAAAATATTAAAGTTGTAGCTAATTTACCCTATTATATAACTACACCTATTATCATGATGCTACTAGAAAACCAGCTAGACCTAGAAACCATCACTGTAATGGTTCAAAAGGAGGTAGCCTTACGAATGGATGCCCAGCCAGGTACAAAGCAATATGGGGCCATTACAGTAGCTTTAAACTACTATACTAGTAGTTATTTAGTTACAAATGTATCAAGACACTGTTTTATGCCTAGTCCTAATGTGGATTCTGCAGTTATTCAGTTTAAATTACATGATAAACCACCAGTAGATGTTAAGGATGAAAGGCTACTATTTCAGATAATAAAAGCTGCCTTTGCCCAAAGGCGGAAGACATTGCTAAATACACTTTTTGCCCGTGGTGGCCTAAATATACCTAAGGATGAGTTAAAAACTATATTAGATGAATCTGGAATAGGTGCATCGGTAAGAGGTGAGACCCTATCCCTAGAAGAATTTGCAGTGCTTACTAATATAATATGGGACTACCAGAATAAAAGCTAAGTCTAGCTAGTTGCTTATATTTGTTCTATGCCCTATTAAGCCTTCATATATATATTAATAGTAAATTTATATATAAGAAAGAGGGACTCTAGATGCATTTTAATACGCTTATTATCATGAATGAGGATACCGTGGGTTATGGTAATCGATCAAGGAAACCTACAGGTTATTGCAAACTTACTATGCCAAATAGGATTATATGCTATGTCCAGGGCCTTAGGCAGTTACCTAGGGATCAAAAGTATAAGTTGTACCTAACTAGCAAGAATAAGCAAAAGGCTGTAGAGGCAGGGACCTTCCAAGTGGGTGCAAGTGGCAATAAGGAAACAAGATGGAATATGGAGCCATCTAATATAGCTAATAGTGGGATTAATGCTAGGGACGTAGATGGTGCACTAATAGTAGTTGAGGGAGATAACTCTAAGGATAGAATTGTGCCCCTGCTAGGGTTTACATCAGAGCCTTATGGTTGGGAAGAATTGATTGATAAGGGAAAGGCAGAAGAATTAGCTCCTAAAGAGGTTGCCCAAGAGACTGTTAAGGAAGCTGTCAATGAAGAAAGAAGTAAAAAAGAAGAAGAAAACAAGGAAATTATAGCCCTAAAGGCAGAAGTTAGTAGACTTAAGGAAATTATAGCCCAGTCAGAAAAGGCCAAGGAAAATAAGGAAGAAACAACAGGAATTAATGAATATGTTAGTGATTTTGTAAGAAAGTATGAAACCAGTGACATTATTGAGCAAAAAGAAGGTTACAAGGAGATTGGATCTGTCTTCGAAAAAAGAATACCTATAAATCCTTTTGAGGCAAAAAATACAGGTATAAAATGGGTTAGGATTACCTTAGAGGACTTAGAGGCACTGCCATTATTAGAGAGAGATTGGGTTAATCAACCTCTTATTGAAAGGGCAAATAGGGACTACAAACACTTTATATTAGGCAGGGATGAGCTGAAATTAACTTATTATATAGGAATACCAGGAGTTTATAATTCTAACAAAACAGAAGCATTAAATATAGATAAAATAGAAAGATTTTCCTGTTGCCATAATATACAGCCCAAAACAGGAGAAGTGGGTTACTGGATAGCTCGTATACAGTGAATAGAAATATATAAACTAGATAAACTATAGTTAGATTTAGAAAAAGGTTGCAAATAGCAAAGGAATATAATATAATATACAATATGATTAAATTGTAGTATAACTATATTACAATAATGCAATAAACGGCTACAATAAGGAGGAAGTAAAATGGTTTTTGAATTTACAGATAAGAATTTTAAAGAAGAGGCCCTAGGGTCAGATATTCCAGTAATGGTTGACTTTTATGCAGATTGGTGTGGGCCATGTAAGATGTTAGCACCTATTATTGATGAATTAGCAGAAGAGTACGATGGCAAAGTTAAAATTGGTAAATTAGATACGGATGCTAATAGGAAGATGGCTACAGAATTTAATATAATGAGTATTCCTACAATAGCATTCATAAAGGATGGTAAGGTAGTAGATACATCAGTAGGTGTATTACCAAAAACAGCACTTCAAGAGAAGCTTAATGCATTACTATAATAATAAAAATGTTCCTAGATGTTATAACATCTAGGAACATTTTTTTGACTTATTTTTCGGCAGATATCTCTTCTATAGAATCTTCAACTAGACTATCAAGACAAATATTTTTGTCTTCTAAACGTTTATCAACCCACTGTGTGGCAACAGACAATATAACGGCACATACAGGAGCACCAAAGAACATTCCAAGAGGCCCCCATAGAGCCCCACCTATAAGTATGGATATAATAATCCAAAAGGGACTGATACCGATGGAGTCCCCTAGAATTTTAGGTCCTAGGTATAAGCCATCAAATTGTTGTAGGGCAAGTACAAAGATAGCTACAAAAAGAGCTGGTAAAAAGCCATCAAATAAGGTAATTAAGACGGCTGGAATGCCACCTATAAATGGTCCAAAGTAAGGTATCATATTAGTTACGCCTATAATCAAAGATAGTAGCAGGGCATAGCGGTTTTGCATTAAACTTAGGCCTATAAAGCACATTATGCCAATGATTAATGAATCTAGTGCTTTACCAATAAAAAACCGTTTAAAAGTATAGTTACCTTCTTTGGCAATAGCAATTAATTTATCACTTGTATTTTCTGAAAAGATTGCATAGGTTAGCTTAGTTGATCCTTTAGCAAAGTCCTCTTTTTGTTTTAGTAGATAAAAGGCTATAACACAACCCATAATTACATTAAAGGCAACAGAAGTAAAGCTAAGGGCACTTGAGAATATGCGGCCAATAACAGAACTAATTAGCTCTGTAGAAAGCTTGGGAGGTTGTAGCATATTAAAGATATCATCCAAATCACTTTGGGGGATATACTTGGAAGCATAGTCCATGGTCTCCTGCAAGGTTATAAGTAAGTCCTCTGTCTTGGCAATATATAGAGGCATATTATTAAATAGCTCTACTAGGTTTGAAAAGAACTTTGGAATCATATATTGGACAGAAAAGAAAATAAAACCAAATAATACAAGATATACAAGTAAAATTGCTATGGTTCTATATGCTGGCTTTATATCTTTAGTATCATCTTTAGATGCGATACTATGAATTTTTTCTTCAAAGAAATTAACACCTGGACTCATAAGGAAGGCGAATAACATTCCATATAGTAGTGGTGTAAGTACCTTGGTTACCATACCAAAAGCTAATTTTGTATTATTAAAGATGGTTCCAAAATTATTGAGAAATTGATAAAATAAGATGCCTGCTATAATGATAAAAAGAATGGTTGATGCATTTTTGAAGTTCTTTGAATTAAACCACTTTTTCAAATAATTCACCTCCTATATTTATAAAGACTAATATTAGTATTATAGCATACTTGAGTTTCCGTACTTTTATCCATAACCAATGAAAATTACCGCTTTTCTATAAACAACTTCTAGAAAATGTCTAAAACATAAGGAATCCCTTACCCTTTTGTAGTAAAATTAAGCTACTAAGAAAAATATCACTGAACAAAAGAAAGGGGATTTCTTATGTCCTATTTTACTACAGATACCTATATAATGAAACGTGAAATTATAAATTTCTCAAATAAATTATCTTCTGATATTCCAAAGAAAAAGGATTCAAATCTATTAATAGTATTACCCTCTCGGCTATAGAAAAAGGTGCACAGCTCTTTGGAAAAGCAACTTTTGTTATGGATCATGGCTACGATGCCAATCAAATGTTTTTAACATTAGATAAGCTAAAACAAGATTATGTTATCCGCCTAACAAAAAAGCAAAGTTACTTCTTCATAATAAATGGGTCACAGCTACCGAACTTTGTAATCGTAGAAAGGGCAAGATTAAATCCGTGTTTTTCTACAAAGGAAAGGACCATGTGGCTTACCTTTCACATGTAAAAGTTCAAGTTACTGCTTCACGTAAAAATGTAAATCTTGTTCTTATTTATGGCATTACACAGCACCCTATGATGCTTTTAACCAATAAGGAAATCAAGTGTAAGGATGATGTTATTAAGGTAGCTAAATGCTACTTTTCCAGGTGGCGAATAGAAGAATACTTCCGTGCTAAAAAGCAAATATTTAAGTTCGAAAACTTTCGCGTCAGAAAATTAAAATCTATTCGTTTCCTAAATATATTAATGACTTTGTGTATGGCCTTCTTAGCTCATATATCTATGAAGAAAGATACTAGCATGCTAAAAGTAAAAATAATAGAAAAGGCAGACCCTATAAAGCAATATGAGGCTTATTAGGGTACGCCTTTTTTAACTATCTAAGACATATCACATTTCAAATTTAACCTTTATACCATTTAATGGAGTAGGTGTAGTTTTAAATTACATCCTACGGAAACTCAAGGTAGTTAAGTACGCAATTAAACATGATAATAATGCTAAGGCTGCTAGAAGGTATCATACTAGCCGTCAGCAAGTTTGGCGTTGGAGGAGAAAATATGATGGTACGGTGCAATCACTAGCTAACCGA
>JAAYSX010000034.1 GCA_012518255.1 Candidatus Epulonipiscium sp.
TGGCCTTCTTCTCTTGCCATATTAAATACATTTTTTATATCTTCTACACTATGGCTTCTCCCTATAGTTTTTAGGGTTTCTTGTCTCATAGTTTGGGGATTTATTGATATTCTATCTACATTGTGTTTTTTCATCAGTCTAAGTTTGTTACGATTTAGTGTATCTGGTCTTCCTGCTTCAATGGTGTATTCCTCAATTTCCCCTATATTAAAGCATTTATCTACTTCTTTCAGCAGTTTTTCAAGTTGCCTGTCATTTAGGCTAGTTGGGGTCCCTCCCCCTATATAGATACTTCTTATGGTGTTAGCTTTTATTCGACTAGATACATACCTCATTTCTCTAACTAAGGCATCTAGGTAGGCATCTACCAATTGCCCCTTTTCTTTTAATGAGTAGGATGTAAAGGAGCAGTAAAGACATCTTGTTGGGCAAAACGGAATGCCTATATAAATACTAATTTCGCCTTCTTTATTCTGATATAGAACTTCTTCTTCTTTCCTTGCAACATCTATCATTAAATCTGCTTTTTCCCGGGAAATACAATATTCCTCTATTAATTTTGTCTTTATAGTGGATTCCGTAAGGCCCTTTTTCTTATAATTGTGGACTATCTTGGTAGGCCTTATTCCGGTAAGTACACCCCATGGTATATCTTTACCTATAAAATTTGAAAGTACTTTATACAGGGACTTTTTAAGTGCTTGCCTAGTTAAGTCTTGGCTTTCTACCTCTATCGTATATGATTCTACTACACTAGTATCCGCTAGTAATATGCTACTTACCCTAGTCCCCTCCACCTTGCTTTCCACTACATAGTCTGTTTTTTGCAGATTCATATAAGGCCTAAATGCATTTATAATATTTTCTAATTCAAATTCACTATTATGGCCTATAACATTTAGTTTTATGGTCCCATATTTAATAGTCAAGGCTTTTCATCTCCTAAAAGTCCATATTAAAGTATGGGTTATTATTTTTCTCATGTATAACTGTTGTAGCTGGCCCATGGCCTGGATATAAAACTGTATCATCTTCTAAAGTAAAAACCTTTGTTTTAATAGAATTAATCAAGGTTGTTATATTACCGCCATATAAGTCTGCCCTACCTATTGATTCCCTAAAAATCACATCTCCCACAATTGCTGCATTGTAGTTTTTAAAATAAAATAATATACTATCAGTTGTATGCCCCGGTGCATGTAAAACCTGGAAAGATAATTCATCTGGTAATACCTTTAATAAATCTTCATAACTAGCCCTATCTTCCGTGATATATTTATCAGCTTCAAGTTCTACTTTAACCCCGCCAAAAACAGTAGATAGATTTATTTCTGCATCCTCCAAGTATTCCCTTGCATTCTCATGGGCTATAATATCACAACCTAATTCTTTTTTTATTTCCTGGGCAGCTCCTATATGATCATAGTGTCCATGGGTTAAAAGAATTAGTTTTATCTCCCATTCATTATCCTTTATTTTATCTAGAATTCTTTCCGCCTGGGCACCTGGATCTATAACTATCCCTTCCTTTGTTTTTTCATCAATTACAAAATAAGTATTAACACCTAATGCTCCTACTGTTATTTGTTCTATCATAATTATCACCTCGTAATATTTATATTTTCCTAAAACATCTTATCACTATCTAATAGTATGGTTACTGGTCCATCATTAATAAGATTAACCTGCATATCTGCCTGGAATTCACCGAATTCTACTGGGATATCTATAGATTGTAGCTTTTCAACAAAGATATCATATTTTTGATGGGCCTCTTCTATACCACCGGCAGCAATAAAACTGGGCCTAGCTCCCTTCCTAGCATCCCCATATAAAGTAAAGTTTGGGACTATTAGAATAGATCCTTCTACATCTTTCACTGAAATATTCATTTTTCCATCATTATCCTCAAATATACGTAGGCCCTGCAACTTATTAATTATATAATCCATATCTTTTTCACTATCACTAGCCTTTATCCCAACTAGCACTAGTAAACCTTGGCCAATCTGTCCAATAACTTCATTATCGACAGTAACTGATGCCTCTGATACCCTTTGCACTACTGCTCTCACTATTATTCCTCCTAAAACGTTTTCTTATTTTGCTTATAACAGTAAATTAATTAACCCCTGAACATAAGAATACCCCAGAGTTTCCACTTCAATGGGGTATTGTTTTTGTACTTATGATGTTGCCCTAATAATTTCAATAATATCTTCTATCTGCAAAAGCTTATGAATAATTACGTCTAATTGCTCTGTATTGCATATTTCTATTTTAATATTAAATATAGCTTCATTATCCTTAGTTGAACGGGCATTTAAAGTCTTAACCTTAATCTTCATATCTGTTAAAACCTTTGATATATCTAGGATGATTCCCATTCTATCTATTGATCTTACTTGTATCTCAGTTGGGTAGGTCGCAGCATTTGCATCGCATCCACCTATCCATTCAGATTCAATGAGTCTTTCTCTTTCGTCCTCGGGTAAGTGTATTATATTAACACAGTCAGTTCGGTGTATTGAAACTCCACGCCCCCTAGTTATATAGCCTACAATCTCATCACCTGGAACTGGGCTACAGCATTTGGAAAATCTAACAGCTAGATCCCCCACACCCTTAACTATTATTCCATTTTTACTACTAGAGGTCTTTTGATGCCCTTCCTTACCAACGCTAATTTGGTCTGGTAGTAAATCTGGCACCCTTTCCTTTTCATATTCATGGATAAGCCTTCTAACAATTTGCCCTTCTTTTATACCACCATGCCCTACAGTTGCACAAAGTGAATCCCAAGAGGTAAGGCCATTCCTCCTTAGAACTGTTTCAATAGCCCTATCAGTTAACAGATCCTTAAGCTTGTATCCTTTTTTCTTGGCATACTGTTCTAGCATCTCATTACCACGGACAATATTCTCTTCCTTGAACTGCTTACGGAACCACTGGTTTATCTTGGTCCTAGCCTGTGAGCTTTTGACTATCTTAAGCCAATCCCTACTTGGTCCCTTAGAATTTTGGGATGTCATAATCTCTATTATATCCCCATTTTTGATTACATAATCAAAGGTTACAATCCTTCCATTTGCCTTGGCACCCACCATCTTATTACCAACTGCACTGTGAATATTGTATGCAAAATCAATAGGTGTGGATCCCCTTGGCAGGGTTAGCAAATCTCCTGTGGGTGTAAATACATATACCTGGTCAGTGTAAACATCTAGGTCTACCTTCAGGGCATCCATAAATTCCTGATTATCTGACATATCCCTTTGCCACTCTAAAATTTGCCTTAGCCATGCCAGCTTTTCCTCTGACTGATCCTGGGCTGAACCTGAACTACCTTCTTTATATTTCCAGTGAGCCGCTATACCGTATTCTGCTGTCCTATGCATTTCTTTGGTACGAATTTGCATCTCAAAGGGAGTACCCTCTGGCCCCATAAGAGTTGTATGGAGTGATTGGTACATATTTGGTTTAGGCATAGCAATGTAGTCCTTAAACCTGCCTGGTATAGGCTTATACATCTCATGCACAACCCCTAAGGCTCCGTAACAATCTTTAACATTATCAACAATAGCCCTAACTGCAAATAAATCATATATTTGATCTAGTGTTTTGTTTTGATTGACAATTTTTTTATATATACTAAAAAAGTGCTTTGGCCTACCTTCAACCTCAGCCTCCACGCCCGCTTCCTCTAATTTATCCTCTATTTCAGCAATAATAGAATCTATATATTCCTCGCGCTCCACCCGCTTCTTCGCAATCTTGTGCACTAAATCATAGTAGACTTCTGTCTCTAGATATCTAAGTGCCAAATCCTCTAACTCAGCCTTTATCTTACTTATTCCCAGCCTATGTGCTAGAGGGGCATATATATGCATTGTTTCTTCGGCCTTTTCTTTTTGCTTTTCTGGTGGCATATGCTTTAAGGTTTTCATGTTATGGAGTCTATCTGCAAGCTTAATTAAGATTACCCTTATATCTTGAGCCATAGCCAAAAACATTTTACGGTAATTCTCAGCCTGGATTTCCTCTTTCTGTACTTCCTCATTAGATGATGAGTACTGGATTTGACCTAATTTAGTTACCCCATCAACTAAAAGGGCCACCTCTTCATTAAAGAGCTCAGCAATCTCCTCAAATGTATAATCAGTATCTTCTATAACATCATGGAGTATACCTGCTACTATAGACTCAATATCAAGCTCCAAATCCGCCAAAATACATGCCACTTCTAGCGGATGTATAATATATGGTTCACCTGATTTCCTAAATTGGCCTTCGTGGGCCTTACTAGCAAGGTCATAGGCCTCCTCAATCATGGAAAGATCATCTGAGGGATGGTATTCGCGCACCTTTGATATTAATCGCTCGTATATTTGATCTGGCTCCATTTTTCTCCCCCTTTCTCCTAACTAGTATTTTTTAGTACTTAATAAGCGATGAAACATTGTACTCCTTAAATAAATCAATCCCATTTAAAAATTCTAACTCTACTAAATACTCAATTTTAACTACTTCCCCACCCATTTTTTCTATAAGGTCAATCATTGCCCTTGTTGTTCCACCTGTAGCTAGTAAATCATCTACTATTACTACCTTTTGTCCTGGCTTTATGGCATCTATATGAAGTTCAATTGTGGAACTACCATATTCTAAATCATAATCCTGGGAAATTGTTTTATATGGTAATTTCTCCGGCTTACGAACTGGTATGAAACCCTTATTTAGATTATAAGCTATAGGCATCCCAAAGAGAAAGCCTCTAGACTCTGGACCTACAATAAGATCAAATTCAAGATCTTCTAATCCCTCCTGCATCCTATCAATAGCCTGCCTAAGTCCTTCCGGACTTTGTAATAAAGGTGTTATATCCTTAAAAACCACTCCTTTTTCTGGAAAATCAACTACATCCCTAATCAAATCTCTTAGATCCATTTTGTCCCCCTCGTTTATATTAAAATCTTTTCTCGTTAAACTCGCTTAACTGTCTATATCTTTTAGATTTAGATAAATCTGTCCTTATCCCATCTATAATATTAAATTCTATTAATCCATCACTAAAGTTAAACTTATATGATATTAGATCTAACTGTACAAAAATATCTAATATTTGTAAAATCTTATATTCTGTCATATTATTATTTTGTGCTTGCATCTTTAATAAGTGTATAGAGACTTCATTTTTTTGTCCTTTATATAAATTTTTAAGGTATTTATATATATATACACAGTCCTCCCTAGTAGGGATTAAATAACTTAGAAGTTTTTCAAAGCTTTTATTAGTTTTCAATAATTCCTTGCTTCCATAACTATTAATATAACAGACTTCTATACTGTTTGTAAACACCTTTAGGTTTTCCACTGTGGGCTCTGTAATCTCCTCGTATAGCGATAAATAAAATTTACTCCTCATAATTTCAGATTGTGGAGATTTTATATCCTTGATAACAATTTGCGGGGATACTTTACCTTGCCATTCATTCTTTTGAAGGCTACCTGCAACAAGTATCTCTTCATCCTTAGATATAACATTACCTAGGTCTCCTATATGAAACCCTATAGAATCAATAAGCTTATCTTCTGTATAAAATTGCATCTTTAGATGGCTTCCATCACTTCCAATATTCCTTACACTATAAACCTTCGCTGGATATGCAAAGATTGGTGTTGGATTAGCCACTCCATAGGGTTCTAGACTTTCTAATTCTTCTACCATATCTAAGCTAATATGCCCATCATTAATTATATAGTCTATTTTTAACTTCCTTCTTAACATATCTTCATCAATAATACCCTTACTATATCCATTTATATGCTTTCTAAAACCATCTATCTTATCCTCACCCAGTGAAAGCCCCGCTGCCATATCATGACCACCAAACTGCATAAGGTAATCTTTTGAATTACACAGGGCATCAAACATACTAAATCCCTCTATGCTACGGGCTGAGCCTGTGGCTTTATCTTCTTCTATGGAAATTACTATACTTGGTTTATAGTAAAGTTCTGTAAGCCTTGATGCTACAATTCCAATAACCCCATTATGCCAGCCCTTAGATGCTACAACAATAACATTATCTTTACTAATCTCCTGGTTACTTTCTATTTGCCTAACTGCTTGCTCAAAAATATCCTGTTCGATTTCCTGCCTCTTTTTATTCTCATTATCTAAATCCTTTGATATCTGATCTGCTACTTCCTTAGAAGAAGTGGTAAACAACTCTACCCCTTTTTTTGCATCTCCAAGACGGCCTGATACATTTAATCTAGGACCTATCTGAAATCCTATAGTTCCAGATGATATTTTACCATCCTTACATCCTGATACTTTCAACAATGACCTAAGTCCAACATTCCATGTAGATGGTATTGTATCAAATGCATTTTTTACTATTATTCTGTTTTCATCTATAAGTGGAACCACATCTGCCACTGTACCTATTGCCACAATATCAATGTATTTCCATATGCTATCAATATTATTATAATTAATTGCTAGGGCATGGATTAGTTTAAATGCAACTCCAACGCCCGCAAGTTCCTGAAAAGGATAGTTTGAATCTAGCCTCTTTGGATTAATAATAGCATATGCATCTGGTAAGTCTTCTTGGCACTCATGATGATCTGTTACTATAATATCCAGGCCTAACCCATTAGCATAGTCCACTTCTTCATTCGCTGATATTCCTGTATCCACTGATATAACTAGAGAGCTGCCTCTCTCATTTATCTCTTCTAGTGCTTTCTTATTAAATCCATAGCCTTCAGTTACCCTGTTAGGAATATAATAATCTACCTTATGTCCATTGTCTTTTAGATACATATATAAAATCGATGTACTAGTAATTCCATCAACATCGTAATCACCGTATATGGTGATTTTCTCATTATTTTCTTTGGCACTAGCTATTCTCCTAATTGCCTTATCCATATCTTTTAACTTCATAGGATCATGCATCCTATCAAGCCTTGGAAATAAAAACATCTCCTTGTCTTCCAAACTTGTAATTCCCCTATCTTCTAAAATATCATCAATAATATTCTTGGAATCCTTATTATCATCTATCATCCATTTATATTTTTCTATAATCATAAATCCACCCCACTATAGGAAATATTATATCATATACAAACTAAAGGTGTATATATGCACTTAAACTATCAATTTAATTTTATCTATGATATAATGTATTCATATTTACATTATATAGGAGTGTTGTTATGTCAGAGAATTTTGAAGTAGGTCAGATTGTTGAAGGAAAGGTAACTGGAGTAAAGCCATTTGGAGCATTCGTAGCTTTAGATGATTCTACACAAGGACTGGTTCACATTTCCCATGTTACACACAGTTTCTTAAAGGACATTAATACAGCTGTAGCTGTAGGGGATGATGTTAAGGTTAAGATCATTTCCATCGATTCAAAGGATGGCAAGATTGCCCTTTCTATGAAAGAGGCTGCACCTAAAGAACCACCAAAACCAAGGGAAACTCCAACTGAGTCCTTCGAGAATTTAATGAAAGATTTCATGAAAACATCTGCTGACCGCCAAACAGATATTAATAAAAGACTTAATCGCTAAGTTTGGTATACTTAAAAACACCACAAATCATTGTGGTGTTTTTATTTTGCATATTTTGTGTATCTATTAATTTTTAAGCGGTTTTTTTAGCTGGCTTTTTCTTTTTGTTCTTAGCTAGTCTATTAAGATCATACCATAATGGCCCTGCTAAAAATATGGATGAATATGTTCCTACCGCAATCCCTACTACAAGTGGGAGAGCAAATTCCCTTACTGCTGATGTACCGAATATAAATAATAAAAGTACTACTGAAAGAGTTGTTATGGATGTATTAATTGTCCTTGATAGGGATTGATTAATACTTGTATTAATAATATCCTTATCTTTAAGTTTCGTACTGCCTCTGTTTTCCCTAACACGGTCAAATATAACAATAGTATCATTAATTGAATATCCTAGTATTGTAAGCATTACTGCAATAAATGAGTTATTAACTGGAACCCTAAATACTGAGTATATAAGGAATACTAAGAGCACATCATGCATAAGTGCAAGCACTGCACTTGCTCCCATATATAAATCCTTAAATCTAATAGTGATATATATAAGCATTAAAACAACTGATATAAGGATTGCCTGTATTGCCTTAGATTTCATCTCACCACTAACAGTCGGGCTAACATCTCCAACCTCTAGTTGATCAGTGTCTTCTAAGTTATATGTTTCCTTAAGTTTATCAAATAAATCTTTTCTTTGTTCTGTTGTAGTTTCTGTAACCTTAATTATTACTTCATCTTCCCCTACTACCTTTGTAATATGCGGTGCACTATCTCCTGTAGTTTCTATAACTATTGGCCTAATATCTTTATCAATATCAAAGTCCTGCCCAATATCAACATGCATCAATGTGCCACCCTTAAACTCAATATCATAGTTAAGAATTTCATTTCCTGAAAATGCATTAAAAGGCATTGCAAGGAGGCCTATAACAATAAATATTGATGAAATTATATATTTGACTTTTCTTTTTTCCACAAATTTTATTGCCTTACTATCTTTTTTACCTTCCTTGCTAGCACCATAAAGTGCCGGATTGTTTATTCCCATATTAATTAACATTTTCATAATAAGTTTTGTTAAGAAAATTGCTGTAAACATAGATATTATAATACCAATAGCTAATGTCTGGGCAAAACTCTTAATAAGACCTGATCCTAGATAGTAAAGTACTCCAGATGCAATAAGTGTTGTTATGTTACCATCTAGTATTGCACTAAGTGCCTTATCAAAAGCAACATCTACTGCAACCCTAACGCTTCTGCCCCTATCTAATTCTTCCTTAATACGTGCCATTATTATAACGTTGGCATCTACTGCCATTCCTATAGAAAGTATGATACCTGCTACTCCTGGTAATGTAAGAGTCGCTTCCATTGCGCTAAGTACTATTATTAATAATGTAATATAAAAAAGCAGTGCTATATCCGCTGCAAGTCCGCCAGCACGGTATACAACTAACATAAATATTAGAATAAATGCAATTCCTATCATTGCAGCAAATAAGCTTGTATCTAGTGCATCTATACCAAGCTTTGCACCTACACCCTTACTTGAAATCGCCTTTAGATCAAATGGTAATGATCCTGCCTCAATTCTTCCTGCTAATATGTCTGCTGTCTCACTAGTAAAGTTACCTTCTATCATAGCCTTACCATCAGAAATAACACTATTAATAGTTGGTGCACTTATAGCCTCACCATCTAAAACTATAGCAAGTGGTTGATTAAGATACTTTTCAGTTGCATCTGCAAAAAGCTTTGTTCCTTCTGAGTCAAACTCAAGTGAAACTACTGTCTTTGTAAGTCCTGTTCTTTGGTCTTGGTAAATCTGCTTTGTAGCACTCTTTACGTGACTTCCATCTACTGCAACCTCATCATCTGGACCCACAAATGTTAGCTTGGCTGTTGCACCAATTTGTTCAACCGCTTCAGTTGCATCCTCTACACCTGGAATATCAACGCGGATTCTTTTAGTACCTTCCTGGGCTACATCTGCTTCTGTGTATCCTTCCCTATCTAGACGAACCCTAATCATCTCAATAGCTGCGTTCATTTCGTTTTGACTTGGTTCTGTATCAACATCAGCCTCATAAACAATATTTACTCCACCCTTTAGATCGAGGCCTAGTCTAATTCCGTCTACTCCCAGTTTACCACTATCCCCTACCCCAAAATAAGCTATTGCCACAGTAGCTACTGCCAAAGCAAGAACTACAATAAAAGCAATAGTGCTTTTTGTTTTTTTCTTCATACCTTTCATCTTCCTCCTTTGTAAACAATCTCTTATGATATAAATTAGTCCACACAAAATCTATTATAAAATGCAATTTAGTATACGTCAATCATCTAGCATTTCTGCCTGTATTCCTATTGCACATTCAATCCTTTTCTTTTGAAGCTCACAACCAATATCATAAACTTCAAATATATCATCATGTTCATGATAAGCATTAGCGACGCAGCCGCCACTACAATAGAATTTAGCCCAGCACTTAGCACACTTAGGCTTTGTATACACATGACAAGATGCAAATTCACTTGCAATCTCAGGCTTAGTAACCCCATCAAATACATTACCCATTATAAACTCCTCTGTGCCAACAAATTGATGGCATGGGTATAAGTCTCCCTCTGGTGTTACTGCAAGGTACTCTGTCCCCATTCCGCATCCTGCAAGCCTCTTATAAGCACAAGGCCCTTGGGATAAATCAATTGCAAAGTGGAAAAAGTTAAAATCTTTTCCTTCTTTCTTCCTCTTTAGTATTTGTCTTGCTAAAGATTCATATTCTAAACATATATCATCTATATCCTCTTCTTGCAAGGCATAAGGCATATCAAGAGGTGCAACTACCGGCTCTACAGACACCTCATTGAAACCTAAGTCTACCAGGTGCATAACATCCTTAGAAAAATCTAAGTTATTTCTTGTAAAAGTACCTCTAACAAAATAATCCTTATCTCCCCTATTATCTACTAAGCTTTTAAACTTAGGAACAATAAGATCATAACTTCCTTTACCACCTATGGTGTGCCTCATCTTATCATTTACTTCAGGCCTTCCATCTAGGCTAAGTACAACATTGGACATGTTTTCGTTAATATACTTTTGCTTATCTTCATCTAATAGAACTCCATTTGTAGTTATTGTAAACCTAAAATTCTTATTGGCTTCCTTCTCAATGCTCCTAGCATATTCAACAAGATCCTTAACAAGGCCAAAGTTCATTAAAGGTTCCCCGCCAAAAAAATCCACCTCAAGGTTATGCCTATTACCAGAACTTTTTACTAATAAATCTATAGCTGCCTTGCCAACCTCAAAGTTCATAAGACCCTTTGGCCCATTGTACTCTCCTTCTTCTGCAAAACAATACTGGCAGGCTAGGTTACAATCATGGGCAACATGAAGGCACAAGGCCTTTACAACAGGATTCCTATTTTTATATTCAGTAATTATATCCTTATACACATCATCTGTAAAAAGAAGATCATTATCTATAAGGGCCTGAATTTCATCAATTGCACCTATAACTGATTCCTTGTCATATTTTTTACTATATTTATTTATTATTTCTTCTCTAGTAGACTCCATAAAGTCATCAACCATCTCATATACTATATCATCTACTATGTGAATAGCACCACTATAAATATCCATTACAATCTTTGAATTTTCAAAGGTAAATTTATGTAACATATTAATTCCCTCTTCCTAATAAAACAAATTAAAAGCAGTGACATTAATAGTCACTGCCCTTGCAAAATTATTTTTCACAAGCTTGGTTTCCTACTGTACAAGACGTTTTACAGGCTGATTGGCAAGATGTTTGGCACTCTCCGCATCCACCCTTTGCCATACTACTCTTTAGCGTAGCCTTATTTAATGTTTTTATGTGTTTCATAATAAGCCGCCTCCTATTAATATTATTGGATTAAACACATATATTATAACATATGTTCCCATCTTTTAAAAGCACTTACTTTTTGCTCATATTAATCCCTAGCATCCCTCCAACTGCCCCACTACAAGCCATAATACAAAGCATAATAAATGAATTCATGCATATGAGTAAACTAGCGCCAGAAGCTGCCATTGCTATGGCAAAATAAATAGCCCCATATACAAGTGCACCAACAATTCCCCACTTCCATCCATTCTTACTCTCTCCTCTTGCTGTATCAAAACCTGCAATAAACGATGATATTATAATACCTGTAATTATAATTATTTTTTCCTTTTCCATGCCAATATTTGTATGGGTTATAAGTACCGCTGTTAAAAGCAAAAATACAACTGTAACCATGTAGGCATACATATTAGCCTTACCTATTCTTAGTATTCTAGCTACTACAGAATCTGATTTTTGACCTCGTAAATAATCTTTTTCCATAATTCATCCCCTTCCTATAACTTGACCTATAATATATATACACATGCTATTGACATATTATGATAAGATATAGATATAAGGAGGTTATATATATGTTAGTAGATTTACATGTTCACTCAGATGTTTCAGATGGAACCTTATCACCTACAGAAATTGTTATCCATGCTAAGGAAAAAGGGCTTAGTGCTATATCCCTTACTGATCACGATACTGTTAAAGGTCTTGATGAGGCCATTGAAGCTGGCAAGATATACAAAGTTGAAGTTATACCAGGTATTGAACTTTCTGCTGATTTTCCAAATGACAACCTTCATATCCTAGGGTACTGTATTAACCATAAGGATGACAACTTTATAAAAAAAATAAGGCCTATACAGGATAATAGAAAAATTCGTAATCAGCAAATATTAGATAATCTAAAGGGATTGGGTTTTGATATTTCCCTAGACCAGGATACAAACATTATTACCCGTGCCCATTTTGCTAGCGCTCTTCATAAGGCTGGTTATGTTGAGACCTATGATGAAGCCTTCAAAAACTACCTGTCACCTGGAAAGCCTGGCTATGTTAAAAGAGTAACACCTAGTCCCAAGGAATGCATAGATATAATCCATAGTGGTGGTGGTCTTGCCTTCCTTGCACATCCAACACTCTACCACCTGGACACAGATCAAATTGTAAGACTTATAAAAGAGTTAAAGAGTTATGGACTAGATGGTATCGAGGCCATACATTCAGTTCATAATAATCATGATGAGATATTCCTAAGGACTCTTGCAAAGAAAAACGATCTACTTGTTTCTGGTGGCAGTGATTACCATGGTGATAATAAGCCTAACCTTGAACTAGCTACAGGGTATGGTAACCTTAAGATCCCTTATCATATATTGGCCGATATTAAAACTAAAGCAGGTATGAAAAATGAATAATTTTCATACCTGCTTTTAATCTTAATATTACATTGATTAGTCTATTTTAAACCTTGCTACTTCGTTATCTAAGTCGCCTGATAACTGGGCTAGGCTTTGTGAACTACTTGCCACTTCCTCACTACCTGCTGCAACTTGTTCAGCAATTTCATTTATATTTTCTACAGTAGCAAATATTTCTTCACCTGATGCTGATTGCTGCTGTGATGCACTTGCTACATTCTATGCTACTTCATTTACTACCTCAATATTATTTAAGATATTCTCAATAATTTCTTTCGTCTCTTCTACAGAATTAAATACCATATCAAAACTAGCACCAGTATTGTCTACCAGTATTGTACTTTCGTTTATTTGGCCTACATTTTTCTCTGTATCTTCAACAACATCTTGGATAACTTCCTCTACATTTTCTATTAATATCTCTATGTTTTGAGTAGCTTCACTAGAGTCCTCAGCCAGCTGCCTAATTTCCTCAGCAACTACAGAAAATCCTCTACCTGCCTCCCCTGCCCTTGCAGCCTCTATGGATGCATTTAATGCAAGCAAGTTCGTTTGCATGGATATACCATCTATTAACTCTACTATCTCCCTGATTTCCCTTGCAGAATTACCAGCTAATACTACTGATTTGGATAAGTGCTGGGTCGACTCTTGTATAGAATCCATTTCACCAACAAGCCTTTCCATGCTCCTTTTACCTCTTCAGATACCTTAACTGTTTCTATAGCTTTCTCCCTAGCACTCATTCCATTTTCCTGAGTACTGCTTACAATATCAGCTAATCTAACAGCCCCACTAGCAACCTCATTAATTGAATTAGTCATTTCTTCCATAGCTTTTGTCATTTCACCCATAGCGTTAGATTGGTTTTGGGCTGAGCTTGTCATTTCCCTTGAAATACTGCTTGTCCCTTCGGCACTTGACCTAACTCCATCAGAAGAAATTTTGACACCTGCTATCATTTCTTTCATTGAGTTTTGCATTTCATCTATTCCCCTCATCAGGGTACCTGTCTCATCATTTAAATTCAACAAGTTATTATCAATTTCCGTTGTAAAATCTCCACCTGCAATTGAAGAAACTATTGTGGCTGCGTATTTAAAATTCTTTGTTAAATTTCCTGATATAATTATAGTGATTATTAGGGCACTAACTATAATAACCAGGAAACTCAATCCTATAAGTAACTTTAAATAACTTATTTTCCCTGTTATTTCTGATTTATTTATAGATACCGCATACTTCCACCCTGGTGTATTAGGTATGGAATGGTATATTAATACATTGGTTTCACCTTGATCGTCAATAAATTCATAAGTCTCTTCTATATCTTCCTCCATAGCATCATATATCTTGTTCATCCCCTTAAATCCTAACTCATCCTCTAGATCTTCCATTTTAAGGTTCATAATATAATCTGGGTTAGGATGGGAAATCACCACTCCATCACCATCTATTACCCAAACAACTCCAGTCTCTCCTAGCTGGGAATTATCAGATATTTGAGTTAAGAAGTCAAGATCAGCTACTACGTTAATTGCTCCTAATTTCTTATCATTATTTTTTACAGCATGGGCTAATACAAAAATTGGAACCTCATCTACACCTGATGGAAAGGGTTGTGAAATAAGATAGTCCTCATTCCCTTGTATCACTCTTTCATACTGCTCTTCATCCGATACGTTAAACCTATCCCCAAACATGGTTACCGCATCCCCATTTATATCTACCAGAGTTAGACTGGCATGTTTATCTGCCAAATGCATATCATTTAAAAATGATTCCGCCTTGTCAAAATCCATATCTTTTACTGTATTAGCTTGAGATAGCATTTTGGCTTGCTCTAATAGACCTGCAATCTCCCTTCCTACTTCATATGTATTTGAATTAACCACTAGCTGGATGTAGTCCTCACTTAAGTCAACAACTGTTTCAGAAGCTTTAGAGTTTAAGAACAAACCCATAATAATTATTAAAACAGATAGGCTACCCGCAAATAAAAAAATCATTTTAGTCCTAATGCTATTAAATCTATTCATTAAAATCCTCCTAATTTATTATCCTTGTTAGCCCCTATAATTACTTCCTTCCCTATCCCCAAAAATGCTGTATTTGCATTTTAAAATACAAATACAGCATTTTAAA
>JAAYSX010000035.1 GCA_012518255.1 Candidatus Epulonipiscium sp.
CATAACCTTTTTATCTAAGTCTATGCGAAGGAATACTAACTTTCCGTATAAAAGGTTACATGTTTGAGCTCAGCGAGTTTGTAACCTTTAGGAAAGTAAGTATTCAAAAGCACTAAGACTTAGCAAAAGGTTATTCGGAATAAGGGCATGATTTATGAACTTTACTTATTGACAGAAAAAATCTATTATGCTACTATATGCATATGAACCTATATGCGAATGAATATAGAGGGGTTGAATAAATGGAAACACTAGTAAGATTATTTATATCCTTTTTTAAAATAGGGGCATTTTCCTTTGGTGGTGGATATGCAATGCTTCCTATAATTAAAGAAGAAACTATTAATACTTATGGATGGCTTACTAATGAGGAATTTATAGATATTGTGGCTATATCTGAAATAACGCCAGGACCCATAGCTATTAATAGTGGGACCTTTTTGGGATATCGCCTATCAGGTATAGTAGGTGCAATTGTGGCTACAGTAGCTGTTATACTTCCTTCGTTTATAATAATGAGTATTATATTTCGTTTTATGGAAAAGTTTAAAGATTCACCGTATATGGATTGGTTTTTTATAGGCATTAGGCCTGTAGTTCTGGGATTGATAGCAGCTGCAGCTATAACAGTAGCTGGAGATTCTTTTATAGACCTTAAATCTGTCATTGTTGGGGTAGCTGCCCTACTACTAATAACCATTAAAAAGCTTAATCCTATACATGTACTCATATTAGCCGGGATATCAGGAGTAATTCTTTATTAAGGAGTGTTAAACTATGCTTTTTGAGCTATTTAAGGTATTTTTTAAGATTGGGAGTTTTTCATTTGGTGGGGGTTTCGCTATGATACCCATGTTCCAAAAGGAATTAGTTGATAACAAAAAATGGATAGAAGAGGAAGAGTTTCTAGATATTATAGCAGTATCTCAAAGTTCTCCAGGGCCTATAGTAATTAATATGGGTGTGCTTATAGGATATAAGCTTGGTGGTTTAAAGGGGGCGATAGTATGCGCCCTAGGGACTTTACTGGCACCCTTTATAGTTATCATTCTAGCTGCAACTGTGTTTTTTCAGTATAGGGATAACCATGTTGTGGGCAAGATATTCTTAGGAATAAGACCGGCAATAGTGGGACTTATAGTATCTGCTGTATACAGGTTAGGCCGGCAATCTAAATTTGGCTATAAGAAGTATATGATATCAATTTTAACAGCACTCCTAATAGTATTATTTAATATTAGTCCTATTTATTTAATATTAATAGGAGGAATAAGTTCCATAATATATTATAAAAATAAAAAAAGAAATCTGTGGATTCTTTATTATAAAATTATTTAGATAGGAGTGATAGTGTGAAGGACAAAGAGGATATGCAGTGTTATAGTAATAAAAGTCCTGGAGGAAAGGTCCTAGATGCATGCTTGTTAAGCTTGCTTAAGAATAAGGGAGAAGATTATGGTTATGGTTTACTTGATGAAATGTGTAATATAGGTTTTTGTCAGGGAGATATAAATATGGGAACCCTATATAGGAGCCTTAGGGGCCTGGAAAAAGAAAAGTTTGTTACATCTAAGTGGGTTGAAAGTGAGCAGGGTCCTAGGAAAAGAGTATACAAAATAGAAGAAGAAGGCATTAAGGAACTTGATAAACTAATGGTGTTTTTAAGAAATAGGAAGGAAATCATAGATATAATTCTAGATTACAATGAAAGTTTTGCTAATTAGAATAGAATATGATTATAAAATTAAGGAATAATATAAAAAAGGAGAGATATAAGATGAATGAATTTAATAAGGTTAAAGAGGCAAACATAGAAACATTAGAACTATATGTACCGATTGTTGAACGTGTTCATGGTAAGGAACATCCAGAGTTTCATGATGTAGCTAGGATCTTTGAGGCTATGAAGGATAAATTACAAAAGGCAGGTAATGAAAGACCAGATTTGGATGAGGAATTTAAGCAGTTAAGGGAGGTAACACATAATTACAGAATACCTGAAGACACATGTGAAAGTTACGAAGCAGTTTATAATATATTAGCAGAACTAGATAAGGCTTATAAATAGGTAAAGGAGGCTAATATGCAGCGTTTTATCTTTAAGAACAAAAACAAACTCATGGTAATAAGTGGTGTTTTAATAGCACTAGCTTTTATTAGTAAATGGGCAAGTGGTAACTTAACTATTTTTAATCTTGCCCTAATAATAGCATCCATAATAGGAGCTATTCCTATTGCCCTTCAAGCATATCAGGCCCTAAGGGTTAAGGTAATAAGTATAGATTTACTTGTTACAATTGCAGTATTAGGTGCCTTTATTATACAGAATTTTGAGGAATCAGCAATAGTAACATTCCTATTCCTTTTTGGTGCCTACCTAGAGCAGCGTACCTTGAATCAAACAAGATCTGCTATTAAGGAACTTGTTGAAATGGCTCCTGAAAGTGCCCTCAAGCAAATGGAAAATGGCGAGTTTGAAGAAGTAGATGTCTTTGATGTTGATGAAGGAGATATACTCCTTGTTAAAACAGGTGATAAGGTGCCTGTTGATGGTACTGTTATAAGTGGCCAGGGTAATATTAATGAAGCAAGTATTACAGGGGAGGCTGTCCCAGTTGAGAAGGAAAAGGATTCTAAGGTATTTGCCGGAACTATTTTAGAAAACGGTACTATTCAGGTTCTTGCTGATAAGGTTGGGGAAGACACAACCTTCGGTAAAATTATTGAATTAGTTGAAGAAGCCCAAGACTCTAAGTCAGAGGCAGAAAGATTTATCGATAAGTTTGCCAAGTATTATACACCAGCAGTTTTAGTTATTGCCTTTATAGTATGGTTAGTTTCTAAAGACGTAGAACTTGCTATTACTATTTTAGTGCTTGGATGTCCCGGAGCTCTGGTAATAGGCGTACCAGTATCTAATGTTGCAGGTATTGGAAATGGTGCTAGTCACGGTATACTGCTTAAAGGTAGTGAAGTAATACATGATTTTAGCAGAACAGATACTATTGTATTTGATAAGACTGGAACCTTAACTATAGGTAATCCTGAGGTTTCTAAGACTAATTATTATAGTAAGGACCCATCAAATGCCCTTGCCTATCTAGCTAGTATTGAAAGGGAATCAGGCCACCCACTAGCTAAGGCAGTTTTAGATGAAATAGGAGATATAGAATTTTTACCTGTAGAAAACACCGAAGTAGTTAAGGGTGGCGGTATTATAGCAAGTGTAGATGGTAACAGGGTTGCCGTTGGTAATATTGCCTTAATGAAAGACCAAGGTGTAGACCTAAGTAATAAAATAAAAGAAGATGCAAAAGCTTTAGAAATTGAAGGAAATTCTCTTGTATTAACGGCGGTTAATGGTAAACTAGAGTTAATGATGGGTATTAAGGATCAAATAAGGGAAGGTGTTAAGGAAGACCTTGCAAGGCTTAAATCCCTAGGTGTTAAAAACCTTATTATGCTATCAGGAGATAACCAAGGAACTGTAGATGTAGTAAGTAAGGAACTTGGTTTAACTAAGGCACATGGTAATATGCTACCAGAGGATAAATCAGCCTATGTTAAGAAGCTTAAGGAAGAAGGTAAGATAGTTGCCTTTGTTGGAGATGGTGTTAATGATAGCCCATCTATAGCTTTAGCTGATATAGGGATTGCCATGGGAAGTGGTACAGATGTAGCCATTGAGACATCAGATGTTGTTTTAATGAACTCAGATATGAGCCGTTTACCACATGCACTTGGGCTTACTAAGGCTACAGCCAGCAACATGATCCAAAATATTGTTATAGCTGTTGGCGTTGTAATATTCCTATTACTAAGTGTTATCTTTAGTGATTGGATGAATATGTCAATAGGTATGCTATTACACGAAGGAAGTATTCTAGTAGTTATACTAAATGGTATGAGACTACTTAGATATAAATTAAGATAATAATTACAATGATTTTTAAGTGAAAGGGGATTATAATTATGAAGAAAGCAACAATACAATTAGAAACTTTAGCATGTCCATCATGTATGCAAAAGGTTGAAGGTGCAATTAAGGCCTTAGATGGTGTAGACAAGGATAGTGTTAGTGTAGGCTTTAACTCAAGTAGGGCTAAGGTAGACTTTGATGAGGATCAAGTAAGTATAGAAGATATTGAAAATGCAATTACTAAAGTAGGATATGAGGTAAAAAGATCTAGGGTTAAGTAGGATCTTACAGGGGGAGCTTATGAAAAAGAACAAATCATATTTCGAAAAGTGGATTAGCGATAAGAAATGCACACTTACAGTACCAAGTATAGGAAGTTTAATCTGGACCTTTATAGCAGCTTTTCTTGGAATACTTATAGTAAGCTATATAGGATATGAAACAGAGTATTTCCCATTATTTGCTCCTTTTGGGGCTTCAGCAGTACTTTTATACGGGGCGCCAGCAGCACCATTTTCCCAGCCAAGAAGTTTAATAGGTGGGCATTTAATAGCTGCAGTAGTAGGCGTAATAACAGTTAACCTATTTGGGGCTAATTTTATAGCTGTAGCATTTTCAGTTGCCCTAACAATAGTATTAACCTTAATAGCAAAGGCAGTACATCCGCCAGCAGGAGCAACAGCATTTTTAGCTGTAACATCTTCAGGTGGGGAATTTATGTGGATATTTAAGCCAGTTTTATTTGGTGCTTTTATACTGCTACTAGTTGCCCTTCTTATTAATAATATTGACAAAGATAAAAGTTATCCAGATTACTGGATATAAAAAATAAGTAAAAGTGGTATTATTTTGCAAAATAATGCCACTTTTTGCTTTAGTAATTGTAGAAATTTCTTGTAACAAATAGGTATTTTTGGTAAAATAGATAATGATATGAAATTAACAAACAATTTAATAAGGGGGTTAGATATGGTAAAAATAAAAGAAAAGGTAAAGACAAAATCTGGGACTATAAGAACAAAATTAATAGTAATCCCATTAATAGTTGTATTTGCTGTTATGGCAGTTGTAGCTGTATTTTCATCAAATAATATAAAAAGGTCTATGTTTTCCGAAATAGAGAATAGTGGAATGCTCCTAGCTGAAAGTCTGCTGGAGAATATAGAAGATAATCTAGGTGCCTTAGAAGTAATTAACCAATCTTTAGAAGATAGGGCTGCTGCAGCGGCTAGGGTTATAATAAGCAGTGAAGAAGATTTGGATAATAATTATTTAAGCGAAATGGCTAAGAATTTTGATGTGGATGAAATATGCTTTTATAATTCCCAGGGTGAAATAACCCACTCTAACCTGGCTGATACAATAGGCTGGAAGGCTGAGGCGGGCCATCCCATACGAGATTACATGGACTCTAGTGATATGGAATTAATGGAGGATATTAGGCAGGATTCCATTTCAGGAGATTATAGAAAATACGGTTACCTAAAGTCTAATACAGGTAGCTTTGTACAAATTGGAGTAAATGCTAATACAGTTCAAGAGTTGACTAATCAATTTAGTATGCAAAATACTATTGATAAAATGGCAGAAGATAGTGATATATATTATGTTATACATACAGATGTAAATGGTGTAATACAGGCCCATAATAACCAAGAAGAAATAGGGCAAACCCTTGATGACGAAGGAACCTTAAGTGCAGTAGCTCAGGGTGAGGCACATATACAACCTTGGTTTTATGAAAAAGAAGGGGTGGAAGTTCTAGATATTTCACTTCCCATAACTATTGATGGCCAGCATGCAGGAGCAATATCTGTTGGTTTTTCATTAGATAGTATAAATAAATCAATTAATAGGAATAGGCTTAGTTTTCTTATAGTTACAATATTATCATTTATTGTCTTAGGTGGCCTACTCTTTGCGACATCAAGTTATGTTATAAGAACAGTTGATAGACTTAAGATGCAGGTTCAGAATATGGAAAGAGGGGATTTTTCTGTAGATATAGAAGGGGATTTATTAAAGAGCAATGATGAACTTGGCCAAATATCGACAGCTATTTCGGTTATGCAAGAATCCATGAGGAATGTTATAGGAAATGTTATTAATAATTCCCAGACTCTAGCTGCTTCTTCGGAGGAATTAACAGCAACTACAGAGCAATCATCAATGGCAGCAGATGAAGTTGCTAGGGCAATAGAAGATATAGCTAATGGTGCAAGCCAGCAAGCTAAAGAGGTGGAGTTAGGGGTTCTATCTATATCAGAACTAGGGGAAATTATAATAAGAAATGATAGGGATATGGGAGAGCTTAATGAAAATGCTAAATTAGTTAATAGCCTAACCAATGAAGGAATGGAAATGATTAACAATTTAGTAGAAAAAACTGAAGCTAGCACGAAATCCTCTAAAGAGGTTCAGGAAGTAATAATCCATACAAATGAAAGTGCCCAGGAAATATCTAGGGCTAGTGAAATGATTCAAAGTATTGCTGATCAAACAAATCTTCTTGCACTTAATGCAGCTATAGAGGCAGCAAGGGCTGGTGAGGCAGGGCAAGGTTTTGCAGTTGTAGCTGATGAAATTAGAAAACTAGCAGAGGAATCTACTAAGTTTACAGAGCAAATAAGCCTAATTGTTCAAACCCTTAATGAAAAGACGGATGCAGCTGTAAGAACAATGGAAGAATTAGAAGAAATAGTTATATCCCAAACTGAGTCAGTAAATATAACTGACAATAAATTTAATGGTATAGCTAAGGCTATAGAAAATATGCAAAGTTCAATTGAACATGTTAATCAGTCAAGCAATGAAATAAATAATAAAAAAGAAAATATTATTGGGATTATGGAACACTTATCATCCATATCAGAAGAAAATGCAGCAGGCACTCAGGAGGCATCTGCTTCTGTTGAGGAGCAAACAGCAGCTATGGGAGAAATTGCAAATTCCAGTGAGCAGTTAGCATCAATGGCAGAAGAGTTAAGTGCACAGGTAAGAAATTTTAAAATATAGGAGGATTGGTAGTAGGCTTAGGCCTACTACCAATTTTAATATACATATCTATAATAAAACTTGACACTAATAAAAAACTATAATATACTTACTCTATTACTCTATCATGGTGAAGTGAAAGGGAGATACAATGAAAAACTATAAATTACATACTGTAGAAGGGGTAAGAGACTTCTTACCTGATGAACAAAAGCAAAAAAATGAAATTGAAGAAAGGATAAATAGTGTTTTTTATAGATATGCATATGAACCTATAAAAACACCTACCTTTGAATATGTAGAAGTATTTGCTGAGGAAGATGGCAATGTTTCAAGAAAGGAAATGTATAAGTTTTTAGATAGAAAGGGAAATGTATTAGCCCTAAGGCCAGACCTTACACCGCCTATTGCTAGGGTTGTGGCAACATCATTTCAAGATGATGCCTTTCCCCTTAGGCTTTCTTATCTAGGAAGTGCTTATAGGCATATTGAAGGCTACCAAGGTAAGTTACACGAATTTACCCAGGCAGGGGTTGAACTTATTGGCAATAACTCAGTTTTAAGTGATGCCGAGGTTATAGCAGTAGCAGCCAATAGCTTAATGGAGTCAGGTGTAGGTGACTTTGTTATCCATTTAGGCCAGGTTGAATTTTATAAGTCTATAGTAGAAGAGGCAAATCTTGATAAAAATACAGAAGAAGAAATTAGAATCCTAATAGAAAACAAAAATATAGTTGCCCTAGAAAGCTTCATAGAAGAAAATAATATTAAGCCGGACATAGGTAGACTATTAGTAGAACTACCTAAACTATGTGGAGATATTTCTGTAGTAGCAAGGGCAAAGGAACTTACTAATAATAGGAAGGCTTTAAGCTCACTTGAAGAACTTGAAGAGATTTATGAGATACTTAAAGAATATAAGGTTGCCCAGGGAATAACCTTTGATCTTGGTATGTTATCAAGGCTTGACTATTATACTGGAATTATTTTTAAGGCTTATACCTATGGAAGTGGAGTAGAAATACTTGGTGGGGGAAGATACGACACCCTAACAGAGAAGTTTGGTAAGAAGCTTCCAGCTACAGGTTTTGGAATTAATATTAATGAGCTTTTAGGAGCTATTAATAAGCAAGAATTAAGACTTGATACCTGGAATACTGAAACCCTTGTTATGTATAGTCTAGAAGGGCGAAAGATGGCTATAGAAACTAGTGAAGAACTTAGAAAATCAGGACTATATTTAGAAAACAGCCTTTTGGGTACAGATATAGATACAAACATAGCCTATGCTAAAAGAAGAGGAATAGGCGGAATTTTATTTTTCAAGGATGAAGAAAATGTTGAACTAATTAATATACAAAGCAATGAAAGATTTACGACTAAAATAAGCGAAATGTTAAAGGGGTAGTTATATATGAAACAAATTACATTTGCCCTAGGAAAGGGTAGATTGGCAAAAAGTGCAATGAAGGTACTTAATGAACTAGGCATAAAATGTAGTGAAATGGAAGAAAAGTCAAGGAAATTAGTCTTTACAAGTGATGATGGAAAATATAAGTTTTTCCTATGCAAGGTTTCAGATGTACCAACCTTTGTAGACTATGGTGTGGCTGATATAGGTATTGTAGGTAAGGATACTATACTAGAGCAAGGTAAAAATGTACTAGAAGTGATGGATCTAGGTTTTGCTAAGTGTAAAATGGCTGTAGCAGGTAAGCCAGAGGCACTAGACAAGTATAATAATGGCGGTGCAATTAGGGTAGCAACAACCTTTCCTAATATAGCTAATGAGTTCTTTAATAACAAAAGGAAGCAAAACATAGAAATTATTAAGTTACATGGATCTGTAGAGTTAGCTCCTATGGTTGGATTATCCGATGTAATAGTAGATATTGTAGAATCAGGTGCTACTCTTAAGGAGAATGGAATGGTAGTATTTGAAGATATTGTAGATATATCTGCAAGGGTAATTGTAAACCCAGCTAGTATGAAAATAGCCTACGGGGAAATTAATGATCTAACAGAAAAAATGAGAAAGCAGTTTGCTAAGTAAGTTAAGGGGGAAATAAAGTGGTTAATGTAATTAAAGATAAGGAGTATGAAGATTTTTTTGAAAAGTTAGTAGAACGTGCCCAGTTTGATGATGCCCAGTATGCAGCAGCTGCAAGTAAGATAGTAGCAGGAGTCAAAAAAGATGGGGACAAGGCTCTTTTTGAATATACAAAGGAGTTTGATAAGGTAGATATAAACAAAGGAAATGTTAAGGTTTCCAGAAAGGAAATTGAAGAAGCCTATAGTAAAGTAGATAAAAATATGCAAAGGATTATCCAGCTATCTGCTGATAGGATCCGTGATTTTCATAGTAAGCAAAAGAGAAATAGCTGGATGGATTTAGACGAGGCAGGGACCATACTAGGCCAGTTAATTATTCCTATGGAAAGCTGCGGAGTTTATGTTCCAGGAGGAACAGCTGCCTATCCATCATCAGTTCTTATGAATATTATACCAGCCCAGGTAGCGGGAGTTAAAAATATAGTTATGGTAACACCACCCCAAGAAGGTGGCAAGATAAATCCAGTAGTACTTGTAAGCGCTGATATAGCAGGTGTAACTGATATTTATAAGGTGGGAGGGGCACAGTCTATAGCAGCCCTTGCCTTTGGAACAGAAAGTATTCCCAAGGTGGATAAGATAGTAGGACCTGGCAATATTTATGTAGCCCTTGCTAAAAGGGAAGTCTACGGCTATGTAAGTATTGACTCTATAGCAGGTCCAAGTGAAATACTAATAATTGCAGATAAGGATGCAAATCCTAAGTATGTAGCAGCTGATATGTTATCCCAGGCGGAGCATGATATGCTTGCTTCATCAGTTGTAGTAACAGATAGTCAGGAACTTGCAGATAAAGTGGCTAAAGAAGTAGAAATCCAAACTAATAAGTTATCAAGAAAGGATATAGTAGAAAAATCCCTTAGGGATTTTGGGGCAATTATAGTGACAGATACCATGGAAGAGGCAATAAAGATTTCCAATGATATTGCGCCGGAGCACTTAGAAATCTGTACAAGAGCACCCTTTGAAATTCTTCCAAAGATAAAAAATGCAGGGGCAATCTTCCTAGGTGAGTATACCCCGGAACCAGTAGGAGACTACATGGCAGGACCTAACCATGTCCTTCCAACTAACGGAACAGCTAGATTTTTCTCACCACTTTGTGTTGATGATTTTATTAAGAAACCTAGTATACTATCCTTTACTAAAGAATCACTTGAACCCCTATATAAGGATGTCATAGATTTTGCAGAAAGTGAAGAGCTAACGGCACACGCCAATGCTTTAAGGGTGAGATATGATGAATAATAAAGAATATATTAGAGAAGATTTAATGGGTTTTACTCCCTACCAGGCAGGCCATGTGACAGAGGGGATTAAGCTAGATGCCAATGAAAACCCTTATGGTATGGAAGATCTAGTTAGGGAAAAGGTAATGGACTGGCTAAGTAATAATGAAAACTTTGCCATATACCCAGATTCTAACTGCACAGAGCTAAGGCAGGC
>JAAYSX010000006.1 GCA_012518255.1 Candidatus Epulonipiscium sp.
ATGATGGTAATAGTAAGGGCATCAGTATCCATGTATGTTAAAACAGGTAAATATCAAATATATGTTAGTGAAATGGAAGTATCGGGAAGAGGTACATTGCATGAGGCTTTTGAGCAGCTTAAGGCTAAGCTAGCAAAAGAAGGCCTATTTGATGACCAATATAAAAAGCCAATCCCCTATTTTCCAAAAACAATAGGTGTAGTTACATCAGGAACTGGCGCAGCAGTGAGGGATATCCTTAATATTACAAGAAGGAGAAACCCAGGCGCCAAGATATATGTATACCCAGTTCTTGTACAAGGCGACGGGGCAGCAGCCGATATTAGCAGGGCTATAGAAGACCTTAATGAGCATGGTCTATGCGACCTGCTTATTGTGGGGCGGGGTGGGGGATCCATAGAAGATTTATGGGCCTTCAATGAAGAAATTGTAGCAAGGGCTATATTTAATTCCCAAATACCAGTTATATCAGCAGTAGGTCATCAGACAGACTATACAATTGCTGATTTTGTATCAGATCTTAGGGCACCTACCCCTTCAGCAGCAGCAGAGCTTGCAACTCCTGATGTAAAAGAACTGCAAAGAAGGGTAGAGCATTACAAGTTAAGAATAGAAAAGGATATTTACAAAGTTTTAGACCATAAGGCTAAAATCCTACAAATGTATACATCAAGGCCTGTACTTGCTAGGGCAGATGAATATTTTGCTAGCAAAGGGCAATACTTAGACCAATTGTACAGTAGACTACAAGAAACTATGGCAGCTAACTTAAACTACAAGCAGTCAAACCTAAAAGAAATAATAGGCAAGCTAGATGGCCTTTCACCCCTAAACACATTAGAGAGAGGGTTTTCTGTAGTTACAGATGATAAGGAAAAGGTAATTACATCAGTAGCTAATCTAGAGAAAAACCAGGATATTGATATTCTTTTTAAGGATGGGAAAGTAAGGGCAACTATTAACGAAAAGGAGCATAACTGTGACCAGTAAGAAGAAGCAAACTTTTGAAGAAGGTTTAGTTAAACTTGAAGAGATTATAGGACAACTTGAAGGAGGGGACCTACCCTTAGATAAGGCCTTTGAATATTACAAAGAAGGAATGGATCTATCACTTTTTTGCCAGAAGGAACTTACAAGGGTTGAGGAAGAAGTATCTAAGATTCAGAAGGACCAGGATGGTGAATTTAAGATAAGTAACTATGAAAGTGAGGATTTATAACTATGAAAAAGATGCTAGAAACAATGGGGAGAGACATAGAAGTACAGTTAGATAATTTTTTGCCCAAACCTGAGGGACGCCTACATTACATTCATGAGGCTATGAGATATAGTAGCTTATCTGGAGGTAAGAGAATTCGTCCTATTTTATTGCTTTTAGCATATGAAGCAGTAGGTGGCGCTAATGAAGATGTATATCCATTTGCATGCGCCGTAGAAATGATTCATACATACTCACTTATACATGATGATCTACCTGCCATGGATGATGACGACTTTAGGAGGGGCATGGAAACAAACCATATCAAATATGGGGAATGGGCAGCCATACTGGCCGGTGACGCCCTACTTAATCTAGCCTTTGAAATAATGCTAGATGCATCCCTTAAGAATCCTAAGGAGTCCTATATAGAAGCTATGAATATACTTGCTAAGGCATCTGGGACAGGCGGAATGATTGGCGGGCAAGTAATAGATATTATGTCAGAAGGCAAGGAAACTGATATAGAAACTGTGAATTTTATCCATAGAAACAAGACAGCAGCCTTAATGACAGCACCTATAGATATGGGGGCAGTTTTAGGCGGGGCCAACAAGGAAGAAAGACAAGCACTTCACAAATTCGGCCAACATATAGGTAGGGCATTTCAGATAGCAGATGATATTTTGGATGTATTAGCTTCTGAAGAGGAACTTGGTAAGCCTGTTAATAGCGACATTGAAAATAATAAATCAACATATGTAACAATTAATGGGATTGATAAGGCAAAGAAAGAGTTAGAATACTTAACTAATGAAGGAATTAAAGAATTAGATGTACTTGGAGAATCAGGAGAAAAGCTAAGAAAAGTAGCCTTATTTTTGACCTCTAGAACATACTAGACTAGAAAGGATGTTAGCTACAAAGATATGTTATCTACAGCAATAAGCGAAACTTTAACTAACAAGGTTTTAATAGTATCAATACTTAGCTGGGCTACGGCGCAGGCCCTTAAATTTATAATCACCTATATACAAGATGGGAAATGGGACTTTACTAAATTGGTAAGCGCAGGGGGAATGCCTAGCTCCCACTCCTCCTTTGTAACTGCACTTACAGTTGGAATAGGTAGGGTTGAGGGCTTCGATACCCCTTTATTTGCTGCCTGTGCAGTAATAAGCTTTATTATTATGTATGATGCAACAGGTGTAAGGTGGGAAGCTGGGCAACAAGCTGCAGTAATTAATAGGATTGTGGAAATACTCCAGGACCCAGATATAAAGCTAGAAACCCAGCTAAAAGAAATCTTAGGACATACACCCCTACAAGTATTTGCCGGAATTATACTTGGAATAACATTTGGGGTAATCTGCTTTTAATTTAGGGACAGTTAAGTATTATAAACTGTCCCTATTTACTTGCCCAATTACTTAAAAAATGCAATAATAAGCATAACTATACAAGCTTTGTTTAATATAGGAAAGAGAGGTTCAATTTTGAAAAATATGTTATCTAATATATCATCTCCAAAAGACATTAAGAGATTAAATAATAAGCAATTAAACATATTAGGATCCCAAATAAGAAGTTTTTTAATAGATAAATTATCAAGAACAGGAGGACATCTAGCGTCTAACCTTGGAGTAGTGGAGCTTACCTTAGCACTTCACTACTGTTTTGATACACCTAAGGACAAAATAGTCTGGGATGTGGGCCATCAAAGTTATGTCCATAAAATACTAACTGGTAGGCAGGAAGGCTTTTCTAATCTTAGGAAATGCGGAGGTATGAGTGGCTTTCCCAAGCTACAAGAAAGCAAACACGACTGTTTTGGAACAGGCCATAGCTCCACCTCAATATCAGCTGCACTAGGAATGGCTACAGCTAGAGATTTACAGGGGAAAGATAATAGTGTAATTGCAGTCATAGGTGATGGGTCCTTAACTGGCGGAATGGCATTTGAAGCGTTAAATCATGCAGGACGTGGCAATACTAATATTATAGTTATCCTAAATGATAATGAAATGTCTATATCACAAAATGTAGGAGGCCTATCTAAATACCTTAATAAAATACGTACAGATAAGGCCTATCTGGATGCTAAAAGGGGAGTAGAAAAAAGCCTTAAGAAGATACCTGTAATTGGTGAACCCATGTATAAAGGGGCAAGAAGGACCAAGGAAGGACTTAGATCAATGCTAGTTGCAGGCCAGTTTTTTGAGGAGCTAGGCTTTACCTATATTGGGCCAGTAGATGGACATAATATAGAAGAGTTAATTCAGGTACTTAGCCAATCTAAGGAGATGGAAGGTCCTATATTTATTCACGTTAAAACAACCAAGGGCAAGGGCTATTCATTTGCTGAAAAAGAACCAGAAAAGTACCATGGGGTATCGCCCTTTGTTCCATCAACAGGAACATCTGTTTCAAATAGAACACCGGCAACCTATTCTGATGCATTTGGCCAAAGCCTAATTAATATAGCTAAGAAAAATTCAAAAATACTAGCCATAACAGCGGCAATGCCAGAAGGAACAGGCCTAAGTGACTTTGCAAATATATACCCCAAAAGATTTATTGATGTAGGAATAGCAGAGCAACATGCAGTGACTTTTGCAGCTGGACTAGCTGTAGAAGGATATAGACCCGTAGTTGCAATATATTCCTCATTTTTACAAAGATCATATGATCAGATACTACATGATGTATGTATTCAAAACTTGCCTGTTATATTTGCCATTGATAGAAGTGGAATAGTAGGAGAAGATGGGCCAACCCACCAGGGAGTTTTTGATCTATCCTACCTATCCCATATGCCAAATATGACCATACTAGCACCTAAGAACTATGCAGAGCTAAAGTATATGCTAGAGTATGCTACTTGCCATCCAGGCCCTATAGCTATTAGATATCCAAGGGGGAATGAAGGCAAGGAAGTTGCTATGCTTAATACTAATCCAATAGAATACAAGAAGTCAGAAATAATTAAAGAAGGCAAGGAAGTTGCCATAATAGCAGTAGGCAAGATGGTAGAAGTGGCCCTTGCAAGCGCAGAACTTCTCAAAAAACAAGGAATACAACCATATGTTATTAATGCCAGGTTTGTAAAGCCTATGGATATAGATAGCATAAGAAGGATATCAGATAATATCACCCATATAGTAACCTTGGAAGATAATATGGCAAGCGGGGGCTATGGTGAGTGCTTAAGCATTAAACTTAAGAAAACCTATGATTTGAATCAACTAAAGGTTCATAACCTAGCCTTTCCAGATGAATTTATAGATCATGGCCTAGTGGATAATATTTATGCAAAATACAAACTAGATAAAGAATCAGTAGCCAAAACTGTGGTAGATATAGTAAATAGCAATAAATAAGGAGGTATATATGGCAAGAAAACAAAGACTAGATGTCTTAATAGCTCAAAGAAATTTGCTACCTTCTAGGGAAAAAGCAAAGGCTTATATTATGGCAGGGGCAGTTTATGTAAATGGGCAAAAAGAAGATAAGCCAGGCTTTCAGGTTGAAGAAGATGCAAATATTGAGATAAAAGATGAAGTTAAGTATGTAAGCAGGGGAGGCTACAAGTTAGAGAAGGCAATGGAAGTATTTCCTATTGAACTTAAGGATAAGATAGCCATGGATGTTGGAGCATCAACGGGTGGATTTACAGATTGCATGTTGCAAAATCATGCTAGCAAGGTATATGCGGTTGATGTTGGGTATGGGCAACTAGCTTGGAAGCTTAGGCAGGATGATAGGGTAGTATGTATGGAAAAAACAAATATCCGTTATCTTACAAGGGACCAAATAGACCATGATATAGAGTTTGCCTCCATAGATGTATCCTTTATCTCCCTTACCAAGGTGCTAGGCCCATTACAGCAGTTGTTAGAAGATAAAGGTGAGATAGTAGCCCTTATAAAGCCACAATTTGAGGCTGGAAGGGAAAAGGTTGGTAAAAAAGGAGTAGTAAGGGATCCTAAGGTTCACCAGGAAGTGATAGAAGAAGTGCTAGCCTATTCTAGGGAAATAGGATTTGGAACCCTTGGAATTGATTTTTCACCAATAAAAGGGCCAGAAGGCAATATAGAATACTTAGTTTACTTGAAGAATAATACAGAAGGTATGGACAGGGAAGAGGAAGTTCAGCTAATTAAAGATACTGTTGAGAAATCACATACAATGAGCAGGTGAATTATGAAGAGAATAGGTATTATACCAAACATAATAAAAGACGAAAAACTAGCCATGACCCAAAAGTCCCTTGGCTGGTTTGAAGATAATGGTTTTAAAGTACAAGTTACGCCTACAATAGGTAGGCAGCTCAAAAGAAATGATATATCAGTAGAAGAAAATGAACTTTATGCAAGCAGCGATGCCATAGTGGTTTTAGGGGGAGATGGAACCTTACTTGGGGTAGCGAAAAAGGCTGCCCTTAAGGAAGTGCCAATTATAGGGGTTAATCTAGGAAGACTTGGTTTTTTAACAGATATTGAAAAAGATACAGCCCTAACATCCTTTGAGAAATTACTTACAGGTGACTTCTATATAGAGCACCGTATGATGTTAGAGGTAAGTATTATTTCCCAGGATTCTAAAGAGCAAAAGTTCCTTGCCCTAAATGATGTAAGTATAACAAGGGACAGTTACACCAGGATGATAAACTATGGCATATACATAAATGGGCAATACGCAGATGTGTATCCAGCAGATGGGGTTATAGTAGCAACCCCAACAGGCTCAACAGCCTACAGCCTATCCGCAGGGGGGCCTATAGTAGATCCTAAGGCCAATATAATGGTTGTTACGCCCATATGTCCCCACACCATATATTCAAGGTCCATGATAGTTTCAGAGCAAGATACTGTAGAGATTATTATCCCCAAGCTACAAGGGGGAAGTGTTGGGGTTTCCATAGATGGACAAAAAGTATATAGCATTAAACCAAAGGATATAGTTAAGGTTTCAAAGTCTAAAACTACATCTAGGCTTTTAAAATTATCAGAATGCAATTTTTATGATATATTGAGAAATAAAATAGTTGAGAGAAGACCAGGAATTGGAGAAGACTAAAAAGGAGAGGAAGTTATGAAGGGACAAAGACAATCTGCTATTTTAAACCTTATACAAAAAAATGAGATTGAAACCCAGGAGGAGCTAGGGAGAAGACTTATAGAGGCTGGCTTTAATGTAACCCAGGCCACTATATCTAGGGATATAAGGGAGCTAAAATTAACCAAGGTAAATAGTAAGACAGGTGGCCAAAAATACGCATCACTAGCTAGGCAGGAGCACCATGCATCAGAAAAAATGATCCGCATATTTAAGGATGCTCTACTTTCCATGGATAGGGCACAAAATATCCTTGTGATTAGGACTCTTTCAGGAATGGGAGACGCAGTAGCAGCTGCTATAGATGCCTTCCATGTAGAGGAAATAGTTGGAACCTTGGCCGGGGATGATACCATATTTTGCGCAACTAGATGCGAAAAAGATATAGATATAATAATGGATAAATTTACGGAGATATTAAATTCCTAGAAATTAAGGAGGAAGTAAGTGCTAATTCATATTAACGTTAATAATATAGCTTTAATAGATGAGGCAAGTCTAGAATTACACGAAAACCTAAATATCTTAACAGGGGAAACAGGTGCAGGTAAATCTATGATTATAGATTCTATAAACTTTGCCCTAGGTGGCAGAGTCCCTAGATCTATTATTAGAAGGGGAGAAGACTACGCATTAGTTGAGCTATTATTTGAAAACAAAAACAAGGAAATAGAAGACAAGCTAAAGGAGTTAGGGATTGATCAGGAAGATGAACATATACTAATCTCCAGAAGGCTAAGCCAAAAAGGAAGAACAATCTATAAGATTAATGGGCAAACAGTAACTAGGAAAATGCTACAAGAAATATCCAGCATGCTTCTTGATGTACATGGCCAGCATGAGCATCAATCCCTTCTTGACTCATCAAAACATATAGAGCTACTAGATAAATTTGGAGGCAAGGAATTAGAAGGATACCTATTAGAGTTAGAAACCATCTATGACGATTATTCCAAGCTTGAGAAGGAATTAGAAGGCCTAATGGGAGATGATAAGTCCAGGATACAAATGATAGATATCCTACAATTTCAAACTAAGGAAATAGAGGATGCAGCCCTGGAAATCAATGAAGATAAGGAGCTTTCCGAAGAGATGAAAGTCCTAGGCAGCGCCGAAAAAATAAAACATAGTCTACAAGAGGCCTATGATTATTTGAGCGCCGAAAATACAAACTCCTTAGGAGTTATAGGAGGGCTTGGGGAAGCTATAGATGCCATGTCAAATATCTCTGATATAAGCGATGAAATTAATCAAATATATAAAACCTTGCAAGATATAGAGGTGCAGGTAGTAGAGCTTGTACCGGATATTAGGGGCCTAAGTGAAGATACTGAATATGACCCAGAAGCTTTATTTGAAATCCAGCAGCGCCTAGATTTAATTTACAACCTAAAAAGAAAATATGGTGATAGTATAGAAGAGATACTAGAACACCACAAAAAACTAGAACAAGAACTTGATAACCTTCAAAATAGTGATAAAAAAAGAGAAGAACTTAGTGGAAAAATAAAAAAACTAGAAGGTCAAATGCAGGGTATATCCTCCAAAATAAGTGCCATTAGGCATAAACAGGCAAAAGAAGTATCCCAAAAAATAGAAAAGGAACTCCACGAGCTTCAAATAGAAAACGCTAAGTTCCAAATTAAGGTCAGTGAAAAAGATAAGATAAGCCGTACTGGTATAGATGAAGTTGAATTTATGATTTCTACCAATATAGGAGAGCCAATGCAGCCCCTTGGCAAGATAGTATCAGGTGGGGAAATGTCCAGGATAATGTTAGCTCTTAAGACAGTACTAGCTGACGTTGATGATATAGGAACAGTAATTTTTGATGAAATAGATACAGGGATAAGCGGTAGAACAGCCCAGAAAGTAGCTGAAAAACTAGCCATTATAGCAAAGAGGCATCAGGTTATTTGTATAACACACCTGCCACAAATAGCTGCAATGTCTGACTACCATTATTTAATAGAAAAAAGCATAGATAATAAGCGCCCAAATACCCATGTAGAACTATTAGACGATCAAAAAATTATAGAAGAAATAAGCCGCCTAATGGCAGGTGCATTAATTACAGATACAACACTTGAAAATGCAAAAGAAATCAAAAAAATGGCAACACAATTTAAAGGAAATCTGTAGTATTAACTTCCAAAAATATTTTAAATCACACTGTATAATAAAGCTTTAAAAAGGGCATTTTAATGATATAACCGCAAATATACAGTGTGGGAAGTGAATATTATGGTAAAGAGAAAAAAGAAAAGATATGTTAAGTTACTTATATGTTTATTATCCATCTTTACAATAATAAGCCCATTGATTGTGCTCCACTTTTACCTACCCCATAACATAAATTTAATAGAGGGGCAGGAGCATATGTTTGAATTCTCCTTACCAGTTAAAGCTAGGCTTACACCGGAGAAAATGGGCGTATTAAAAATTAACAATGAACCAATTAACCAAGACAATATAAAAATAGATTTAAAAGAACCCTTTACAATGCAGGTAGATGACCTAGGCAGGGTAGATGTTAGACTTTCGCTACTAGGTCTTATTCCATTAGTTAACATGAAAGTTGATGTTATGCCCCATACCCAGGTTATCCCTTGTGGCAACACTGTGGGGGTTAAGATCTCAACAGATGGAGTAATGGTACTAGGCCTAGGTTCAGTACAAGCTATTGATGATAAGAGCTATGAGCCATGCAAGGGTATACTAGAAATAGGTGATTTAATTTTGGAAGTTAACGGTAAGCTACTAACCTCCAAGGAAGACCTAATAGAATCTATTACAGAAAGTGATAACAAGCCCCTTAAGCTTAAAGTAAGAAGGGGTAAATCAATTGCCTATCATACCGTTAATCCAGTCTACTCCAAGGAAGAAGAAGTCTATAAGATTGGCGTATGGGTAAGGGATAGTACCCAGGGGATAGGAACCATTACCTACTATAATCCAGCAACGCAGACCTACGGAGCCCTAGGACATGGTATTACTGATGTTGATACCAAGCAAATAATGTCTGTAAAGGGCGGAGAACTAGTAAGGACAGAGATAATATCCATTAAGAAGGGCAGGAAGGGCCAGCCAGGTGAGCTTAGTGGTGTTATTAATACAGATGAAGAATCCATAATAGGTAATATTAGCAAAAATACAGAACAAGGAATATACGGAAACTTATATGAACCAGGACAAGATATCTTGCAAAGTGAACCCGTATACCTGGGTTTTCAGGATGAAGTTAAGGAAGGCGAAGCTTATATATTAGCCAATATTAGTGGAGATAAAGTTGAGAAGTTCAAAGTAGATATACAGAAGCTTTCCAAATATAATAATGACATCTCCAAGGGAATGATAGTGAAAATAGTTGATGAAAAATTAATAAATGCTACTAATGGGATAGTACAAGGTATGAGTGGCAGCCCAATAATACAAAACAACAAACTTATTGGTGCCATTACCCATGTTTTTGTTCAAGACCCCACTAAAGGTTACGGTATCTTCATTGAAAACATGATACAAAAGGAAAATGAAGTAAGGTAAATACTAAAAAGGTAAAAAAAGACATAAAATGGTTGCCTTTGTGTGTAATATTCGCTA
>JAAYSX010000007.1 GCA_012518255.1 Candidatus Epulonipiscium sp.
CAAATATTTGAACTTGTTGTTTATGTTGATCAATAATTGATTGCTGATCTTCATATTTGCCTTGGAGACTTTTACCCCAGAAGTATAAACCAACTAAAACTGCAATAACAACAACTAGAATAATTAATAAAATCTTCCATACAGTCACTTTTAAACCCTCCATTCTTTAGATTGCTGGGTATAATTATAACATACCATTGTCCATTGTACAATGTAATTAAGTTTCGACATTAGTAAACTAAATTAAGGAGATAAAATATGACAGATTTTTTTACCGTTAGTAAAATAATAGAACTTATCTATATTTTAAATATCTTTCTTGCTATCTATGTTGTCTTTCGGGAAAGGAAAAACCCAACCTCTACCTGGGCTTGGATTATGATTATGCTCTTTGTACCTATTGTAGGTTTCATACTTTACTTATTTGTTGGACATGATATGAGAAAAAGAAAGCTTTTTACTAAAAAGGAAGAGGCAGACCACTTTTATCAGGTATTGGATATTCAAGAACAAAGACTCCTGGAAGACAAAAACAAACTTAAGGATTCCTTCCTTTATGATTACTATAATATTATCCATCTCCACCTTGTTTCCCATGAGGCCTTATACACTGATGATAACGATGTGGAAATATTTACTGATGGACTAGACAAGTTCAATAGTTTATTTGATGATATTAAAAATGCCAAAGATTATATCCATATCCAGTATTATATAATACGAGGGGATGATTTGGGGCGCAAAACCCTTAACCTACTTATTGATAAGGCAAGGGAAGGTGTAGAGGTTAAACTCCTATACGATGGTATGGGCTGTTTATGGACCCCTAAGGGTATGTTCGAAGATTTAATTGATGCTGGTGGTAAGGTAGTTTGCTTTTTCCCGCCCTTTATACCCTATATTAATCTGCGGGTTAATTATCGGAATCACCGTAAGATTTGTGTTATTGATGGGTGTACTGGTTATATAGGTGGATTCAACATAGGTCAAGAATATATAGGACAAGACCAAAAAATGGGGTATTGGAGAGATACCCACTTGAAAATCAGGGGTAGTGCGGTGAAAGTTCTAGACCTTCAATTTTTACTTGACTGGAGATTTGCATCTAAGGAAGATTTATCCTTTAGTGATAGTTATATATCCAAATTATTATCTAATAAGGATAAGACTAAGGCTGGTAACACGGGCATCCAAATTGTGGCAAGTGGCCCTGATTCTAAATGGCCTTCCATACGCAATGGCTTTATGAAAATGATTGACCTAGCTAAAGAATCTATTTACCTACAGACACCATATTTTATACCAGATGATAGTTTACTTGAATCTCTTAAAGTAGCAGCCCTATCTGGAATAGATGTTAACATTATGATTCCTAACAAACCTGATCATCCTTTTGTATACTGGGCATCATTATCTTATATAGGTGAACTTCTTGAGGCAGGAGCTAGGTGCTATACCTATGAAAAGGGCTTTTTGCACGCCAAAACCTTAATTGTTGATGAAAAGATATGTACTGTAGGTACAGCTAACTTTGATATACGTAGCTTTAAGCTAAACTTTGAGGTCAATGCTTTCATTTACGACCAAAAAATTTCAAAAAAATTAGCAGCCTCTTTTTATCATGATATTTCCCATTGTAAAGAACTTACCCAGGAAATATTTGACCAAAGAGGTGCTATAGTTAAGATTAAAGAGTCTGTTTCCAGGCTACTGTCTCCTATGTTATAAGTTTAAGAAAAAGAATCTGTCTTTATATCATTATCTACTATATGCATCCTTGCATATTTAACTTCGTCCCTAATATGCCTTACACTAGACCCCATTGTAATTCTAGTTCCAGGGTACATTATATCACTAACCTGTATTATTCCTGTTCTAAAATCGCTAAGGGATGCACTAAGAGTATCAAATTTCTTCTGAGTTTCACTAATCTCAGCTCTAAGCTGTTTTTGAAGTTGAAGCATGGTTTTAATACTCTCTAACCTAGCCTTGGGTAACTTTTCACCCTTGGCTAATTTTTCATGTACAAAAGTAATATTTTTATCTACTTGACTTAATTGCTTTCTTTTTTTGACTAAGTCTTTTTGTGCTGTATTATATTCCTCTTGTAATGTTAGGCCCCTGCATATTTTTATATTTGTTGTAGTATTCATAGGTGAGCCTATTATTTTGGCACTAATTAAATTTGTAGCCTGTACTGTTCCACCTACAATAAGTCCCTTATTTACCTCCACAATCACGGAGTCTCCTACCTCTACCTGGCTATGCATAATGGCTTCTGTGTATAGGGACCCTTCTGTTTTAACTATACTATTTTGGATAAACTTAGCTACTATATCACCCTGAGCCATTAGTTTACCTGTGTTCTTTCCTTGTATCCCATGCCTTAGCAAAATATCATTGCCCGCTATAATTGTAGCTTCCCCTACAAAACCTTGAACCTCAACATTACCACCTGCTTTAACAATAAAGCCTGGCTCCACATTACCCCTTACCAAGACGTTGCCTACAAAATCAATATTGCCAGTAGCTACCCCTGCATTACCATCTACCACATATGTCTCATCAATAGTTATCCTATCATAGTTATATGTAAGCTGCCCTTCTATGCTTGAGTATAGTGTAAGTTCATCATCAGATAGGTAAACATTCTTACCCCTTGGAAGTCTTTTAGGCCTACCCCTATTTGGCTTAATTTCCCTACCTAGAATATTCTCACCTGATTCTCCCATTGTCGGCGGCGTAATCTGTGCAAGTTTTTGATCTTTTGATACAGTCTGAATTAAATCTAAGTTCTTAAAATCTACAGATCCGTCCTCATTTTCTTTGGGCCTTAAAACACTCTCTTCGTTAGATTTTATGTCAAAAAATAGTTCTAAAGTCCCATCCTCCCCGTCAATAGCTGGCCTCCCTTGAGCTATTGGATATTTAAAGTTATATTTTCTTTCTTTAATTAAATTTTCTAGTAAGTCTTGGTTAATACCACTTACCACTTTGGCATCTGCTATACTTCTTTTAAGTTGGTCTAAGGTTACTTCTTTTCCACCATTTTCAGGGGGTAAGAAGCTAACAACCCCCAACATCTTATCCTGACTTATTTCTACTATCACTTTTTCATCGACTATTTTTTTATTTGGATCAATATTCCCCTTCATATTTTTCCCTCCAGACTTCCCTAGTTGTCATTACTTATTTATCTCGTCTTATTAACTCTTTTTCTATTCTTTACATTCTGCTATCATTTTTTGTTTAAGATTATATAGCTCCAAAGATAAATCCACTGGAACTTTAGCTGGATTAATTAGCCTCTTTTGTTCACACCATAAGGAATCTAGTTCCTGTTTGCAGTATTCCTTAATTTCCATAACTGTTGGAGATTCATATACTGATTCCCCTTTTTTATATACTGGGATTAATAATTCCCTCATTGTATATTTACCTGGTATTAATTTCATCTTCTTCCAAGTTGCTATGGGGTCAAATATTGTAAGTTCTTCATTTTCATCAAATTCTTCATGATCTAGTGCTATTAAATCTGCTTTTATCTTTCTAGATTCTTTGTCATAGATCCTAACTACCTTTTTAATTCCTGGTGTAGTAACCTTGGCTGGATTGTTAGATAGTTTAATTTTGGGTTCAAATTCCCCGTCTTCGTTCTCCTCTGCTGATAACTTATATACCCCACCAAAGGCTGAACAATCTGAAGATGTAATTAGCTTTGTTCCCACTCCCCAAAGTGTGATCTTAGCTCCTTGCCTTTTTAAATCTGCAATTAAATATTCATCTAAATCAGAAGAGGCACTAATAATAGCTTCCTCATGACCAGCTGCATCTAATAACTTTCTTGACTCTTTTGATAAATATGATAGGTCACCACTATCCAGGCGTATACCATATCCTTTTAGGTCTTTGCCTTCTGCCTTAAGCTCATCAAATACTTTAATAGCATTGGGAATTCCTGATTTTAATGTATCGTAAGTATCTACAAGGAGTATGCATTTATTTGGGAAAACCTTTGCATATGCTCTAAAAGCATCTAGTTCATTATCAAAACTCATGACCCAGCTATGAGCCTGTGTTCCTGATATGGGCACATCAAATAATTTGCCAGCAAGTACATTAGATGTTGCAGCGCAGCCCCCAATCATAGTTGCCCTTGCCCCATATACTCCAGCATCAGGACCCTGAGCCCTTCTTAATCCGAATTCTAAAACTGCATCCCCTTCTGCTGCTTCAACAACTCTTGCTGCCTTGGTTGCTATCAAACTTTGGTGGTTAATAATATTTAGGAGCGCTGTTTCTATATATTGTGCTTCCAATATAGGGGCACAAACCCTCATTAATGGCTCACCTGGGAAAACAACTGTACCTTCTGGTATAGCCCATATATCTCCCGTGAACCTAAATGTCTCAAGATAGCTTAGAAAATCATCTTCAAACATATCTAAACTTCTTAGATAGTCTATATCTTCTTTACTAAATCTTAAGTTATCTATATATTCCATTGCCTGCTCAAGTCCAGCACAAATTGCATATCCATTTCCTGATGGATTCTTACGGTAATATAAATCAAATACTACCTTTTTATTGATATTGTAGTTATAGTATCCTTGCATCATGGTCAATTGGTATAAATCTGTTAATAAAGTCAAATCTCTACTCATGCTTATATAACATCCTTTCTTCTGTTATCCTTTATTATACCATAAATTAGGCATTTTTAATAATAGATAAGGCTTAAAATCCTCCTTTACATTTTTATTATTTTCTACTATAATAATTCTATACGTTAATTAATATAATTAAACACCATAATTAAGGACAAGTACTATTATGATGCGTCATAGCGAGTGGGGTCAGTGTAAGCCCATACGATAAATAATCAGGAATCATCACCTTATAGTGGCAGACTGAACCTTTATAGTAGTAGGATCTGACGTATCTCTTCACGTTACAGAAGGCAGGTATAAGAAGTGGTCCTATATTATTTATGGGGCAATTCAGGTGGTACCGCGGAAATTATGAATCTCTACCCTTCCGCCCTGTTAATTCAGGGTGGGAGGGTTTTTATATGAAAGGAGCAATATA
>JAAYSX010000036.1 GCA_012518255.1 Candidatus Epulonipiscium sp.
GCCCTTTTCTGGTTATAATAACAATTCAGCCAATTAAACACGTTATTTGCCAATAAAAACACCCCTAGATTTTCTCTAAGGGTGTTTTTCTAAGTTGTCAGAATTGTTGGGGGTCAGTCCCCCAACAATTACTAGCCTGCCATTTTCAACATGATAGGCACAGGTACTTAAGGTTATAAATTCATCTCCATACTCCATATCCACTTTATTTTCTATTAAATTATTGTTTTTTACAAAGTCCCTAAACTCGTCAAACTCTTCTTGGCTGTTTGCCCCAGTATAATGATAATACTTAAATACATCATCTGATTTTTTGTAGACCTGAGAATGTATTACTGCAATAATCTTATAGCTTCTTTTTTCATAAAGGCTATCAAAATTAATTATAGGCCTTTCCTTAAGGTATTCTTCATCCATGAACAGGTCTAAACCGCCGAACATTTCCCCTGATTTCATATTATGGCCATGGATAATAAGGTTTGTATCTTCTTCTATATTATTGGCCTTATCTAGCATAAGGGCTCCATTTATATTCTCATTATGATCAAAATCATGGTTAAGATAATATTCATTATCATCTGGTTTTTGCATAACCGGGTAGTCTATGGCTGTTCCTGGTATTGAAAGCCATCCTATAAAATCCTTATTCTCTTGGTAAATATCCTTATATTCAGCAAGTATAGGCTTATCACTGACAATTTCATCTTCCCCAGAACCATTATTCTCCAGAGTAATTTCTTCCTTAACCTCTTTTAGTTCCTCTACTTTTTCTTTCATAATATCTGTTTGTTTTTTCCTATCATATGCATTGCTAAATCCAATAAGAAGAAATACTACAAAAAGCAAGATAAAAAATAATGATCTTTTATTTTTCCCCATACAAACACCTCTCTTGCTTACCTATTATTTTACCTAGCTATTTTTAAATTTTAATCTGTTGTATCTACAGTATCTGTATTAGACTTTGGTATTTCATCCAAAAGCTTGAATAAATCATTTATTTGGATAGGTTTAGATAGATATCCATCAAATCCTTCATTAATAAACATTTCTTTATCACCTAAGAGGGCATATGCTGTCATAGCAATTATAGGCGTCTTACTTTTAAGGGATTCAGAATCTTCAAGTTCCCTAATTTTCTTTACTACCTCCACACCGTTCATCACAGGCATTTGTATATCCATAAGAACTAGATCATACTTATTTTGTCTATATAAATCTAAACCTTCCTGTCCATTGCCTGCAATCTCAACGCTATGCCCTTTTTGTGAAAGCATTTTATAAATAACCCTTTGATTAATAGAATCATCTTCTACTAGCAAAATTTTAAGTTTATTATATGTCAAAGTAGGATTAGGTAAGAAGCCTAATTCATTTCCTGTTTCATGGCCAATTTTAAATCTTAATAGGAAGTAGAATTTACTGCCTTTTTCTATTTCACTTTCTACACCTAAAGTCCCACCCATTATTTCCACAATGTTTTTAGATATAGCTAGGCCTAGACCTGATCCCTGATAATTCTTGGTATAGGAGTTTTCTACCTGGCTAAAGCTTTCAAATATTTTTTTCTGGTCTTCCTGTGAAATTCCTATGCCTGTATCTGCCACAGTAAATTGTAAATCTATATAGTTACCACTTATGCCCATATTCTTTACAATTACATCTATGCTTCCTTCTTCTGTAAATTTAATGGCGTTACTTATTAGATTATTCAAGACTTGCTGCAATCTATTAGGGTCACCTATTAAAAAATCAGGTATAGTTGATGAATAGGTGTAATTTAGTTCTAGGCCTTTCTTACTAATCTCAAGGGATTTTGTTTTAACAGTTTCCTCTATTAGTTCTTTTATATTAAAACTAATATCCTCTGTTGTTAATTTCCCTGCCTCCATTTTAGAAAAGTCTAATATATCATTTATAATTTTAAGAAGGGAGTTTGCACACTTTTTAGCTATTATTAGATTATCTTCTTGATCCTGCTTTATATCTGTTAGCAATGTAAGGTCTATCATACCTAGCATTCCATTAATTGGAGTCCTAATTTCATGGCTCATATTGGCAAGAAATTGACTTTTTGCCTTATTAGCGTACTCTGCTAAGTTTTTAGCTTCAACCAGCTTTTCTTCTATTTCCTTATCTTTAGTAATATCCCTTATAATACTAAAGATAATACGACTTTCTTCTACATCTATTCCCTGGGCTGTAACTTCTACAATAATAGATGTTCCATCTTTTTTCTTGTGTACTGTCTCAAAGAAAATCCCTATTTTATTAGCCTGATCTAATTGTCTTTTTACATCCTTGCTATCTTCCCTTAAATCATTAACACTCATACCACATAATTCTTCATTGCTATAACCATAGGCATAAACAGCTGCATTGTTTGCCTCAATAATATTGCCTTCTATATCTGTTATTAGTATAATATCCCGGGCATTATCTATTATTTTCTTATAACGTTTTAAGTCATCTTCCGTAACTTTCCTATCATGTATATCATAAATAGATCCTATATATCCCGAATAATTACCATCCAAATCATTGTAAGGTGAGCCAACTATTAAACACCAGCGATAATTATCTCCATTCTTTTTTAACCTAATTTCCTTTTGGAATTTCTTTCTACTTTCCCTTACAATAATATTTTTAATTTCATTATATTGCTTCATATCTTTAGGGTGTATTATGTTTTTCCAGTCTTCTTTGGTAAATTCTTCTGTCTTAATATCCGTAAATTCATCCCATGTTTTATTAAAATAATAATTATCCGTATAAATATTCGTTTTCCATATTAGGGCTGGGATTTGATCCAAAATATTTATACTATAATCTCTAGACTTAATAATACCAAATTCCTTCTTTTTTAGATTAGTAATATCTCGCAGGATTACAATAGCCCCTATTATTTCATTTCCCCCATCTCTTACCGGGGAGCAAGTAGCTGATACAAATTTTTGGTTTTTATTTTTTGTAATAATTACAGTGTTTTCTTTAAGTCCTGTATTTAGGCCAAGTTTAAGAGTTTTTATAGCAGGGCATTCCAGGTATTCTTTTGTGTCTATATTATAGAACCTAAAAACTTCATCAAAATCCTTTTTAATTATATCCTTTTCTTTTACTTCTAGAATTTCCTCTAATGCTGGATTTAAGTAAAGAATATTCTTGTCAATATCAGTGATAACTACCCCGTCGCCTATGGATGATAAGGTAGTAGCAGCAAATTCAGGATTATCTCCAAATATATTGTTTTTATACAATTCTACCCCTCCACTCTTTAATATTTTTGTACTATACTACTATTTAATTACTACCTATTTATAGTATATAATGTTTAGTCTATATTGAAAAGCCTTTATTGGGGGAATTTTACACATAAAAAAATGGCCTTAGCCATTTTTTTATAAATAACTTATCTCTACATTTTTCCCGTTTTTCTCTAGATAGTCCTTTATTTCTTCCATTAATCTTATCTTTAGATTAAATTCCCATGGAAAATCAGGGTTTTGATGGGCTGGATTTATAGCCTTTCCTACCCACAAATGTATATGGGTGCTTTCATAAAGTAATATCCTAGCAAGATTTGATGCCCCGTCCCTTCCTTTTATATAGGTAGGCACTAAGCCCTTATCTAACATCTCATAATGGTTTTGGAGTATTTCCTTAACCTTATTTAGGGTCAAAAGTCCTTCTGTGACTAAGTCTACCCCCTCCATGTATCCTTGGGGTGGTACGTCTTTTGTATAATTAACAAGATCAATTTCTATGGGCATATCTAGTTTTTTTGATACAATATTTGCTGTAGTCCCCCCACAAATAATTGCCCTACCTTTGGCATTTTGAATATGATGTACAAGTAAATCATCATCTTCCCTATTTTCCGGCGGGCCTGTAAAAACATCTACATATTCTATAGGCCTTGTTTTAATTGCCACCACTGTTGTATCATCGCCAGGTTTATTTTCATATAAGCTTTCACATACATTCATTAAGTTGGCAGCTATCTGATCAGCATTATTCTCTAACTCAACTAACTCTGCTAAATATTTATTAACATTATCCCACTGCCAGCCAAGATTTAAACGCATCCCGACCCCAGCATGAATTACCCCATCACTAACTATAGTAAGGACATCATTTTCATCCATAATAAAATGGCTTTCATATATGTCCTTGTTATTTATTACCCTTTTCTTTTTTTCCAAAAGTTTAGGCCTATTGTTTTTAAAGAAAAAAACTGATGGGTTATCATATTCAACCATATATACTTCGCCATCATTATTAATCTTCACAATTGTAAATGTGGAATAGGCAAGCTTTCTAATTTGGCACTCAGGCAGGGTGCCTGTCATAGTATCTATAGTTTCCTCAATACTAGCTCCTTCTTTAAGCATGGTTATGGCAATTTTGGAGGTTAAAGTTGCTAGTATATTGGCCTTGACACCACTACCTAGGCCATCTGCTAGGACTATAATAAATCCATTATCCAGCTTAATGTACTCCACATTATCACCGCACAGCTCCTCGCCATATTTATTAACGCTGTAGTTAGCAACATCAATAAAGTATTTCATTATACGTCACCTTCCTCCTCAAGTACCTTTTGAAGTTTTAAGAAGGCTACCTTGGTTTCACTTGTTGATTCACCTAATAAACCAGCTATTTCCTGAACAGTACGCATTTGCTTATCAATAATTTCTTGGGTTACTTCCATTAATTCTTGTTTTAAACCTGCCAGTTCTTTCTTTCTTTTTTCTTCCTCTGTAATTCCTGTAAAGATAAGTAACAAGGCATTTTGCTTCTCTAGATAGACTATATTCCTATAGGCTATATAATTATATTGGGGATAGGAAATCTTTTCCTTGAACCTACTACACTTCTTGTCTATAGCTTCCTTAAAATCACTATCATCCATAATTAAGCTAAAAGGTTTGCCCTTTATTGTTTCATTTTGGCATCCAAAAACCTCCTCCGCCGAACCATTTAGCTCCTCTATAACTAAATTAGAATCAAGTACAATTATGGCATTGGGGGAATGAGTAAATATCTTATTACTCATCCTTTCCGCCTTATTTCTCATATTAGGTAGGCACATTTCTACCTGGGACATACCCTGATATACTGCTACGGCCTTGTCCCTGCAAGTATTGTAACCACAGGCGCTACAATTTAACTCATCACTATAATCATATTTACCCATTTTTTTAAGAATTATCTCTAACTCCTCAGGACTTGGCATTTCCCCTTGAAATTTTTTATTAGTAAAGCTTCTTGAAAGATCAACCTTAGGTAATTTTATATTTTCCTGGCCTTCATTTTCCTCTAATTTTTTCATATTATATACATGTTTTTGTAAATTTTGCAGTCTAGCATAAGGGGTTTCTTCATTACTTATTCCACCAGGCCCTCCTAGGCAACTTTCATTACAAGCACTTAATTCAACACACACATTATGTAAGCCCCCATCTCTAATTTCTTCTAGGACTGTTTTACAATTTTCTACAGTATGCACCCTTAATACACCCATATCTTTTTCATCTAGGGTGTCTCTTACACTACTTATAATCCCGCCTACTAGTGGGTAACGGTGGCCCCTTAAAGTACCAGATTCATCAGGATCTAACTCCTGGCACTTGGTGTAATCTATCCCATCATTGTCAAACCACTGACTAATCTCATCAAATGTAATAACAGAATCAATTATGCCTTCCATTCCCGTTGACATACTTTCACAGGTCTTGGAAAAACAAGGACCTATAAAGACAACATAACTATCTGGCTCCTGGGATTTTATCACTTTTCCATGGGCCATCATGGGAGATAACACGGGAAGAACACTAGGGATGAGCTCTGGGTAGTATCTTTCTATCATCATAATAACCGATGGGCAGCAACTTGTAATAAGCTCCCTGTCCTCTCTTTCATTAATTAACTTTTCATACTCCCTTGAAACCAACTCCGCACCTATGGAGGTCTCCTGAATACTTGAAAATCCTAATTTTTTTAGCCCACCTATAAACTTTCTATCTTCTTTAAAAAATCCCCTATAGGCAGGCGCCAAAGTTGCAACCACATTAGCCCCCTGGGCAATCTTCTCCTTTACATCATCCACATGGGATAGTATATTTCTTGCATTTTGAGGACACACAACTAGGCACTGGCCACAGGCTACGCACCTATCTTCAATAATCTGTGCCTGATCATCCTTAACCTCTATTGCTTTTACAACGCAAGTACGTACACATTTATAGCAGTTTTTACAATTTGCGCTGGAAAAATTCATTATTTGCATCTTGTCACCTTTTCTTTAATATGTTTATCAAAAAATTCATCAATCTTATTAGGGTCTACTTCAAAAAAATCGTCATCTACCTGGACAGCTACAGCATTAGTACAATGTTCTAGGCAAAATGCTGCCTTTAACTCTACCTTATCTTGTAATCTATGCTTGTTTATTAGGTTTTGTAAAGATTCAATAATCTCATGGGAACCCTTAACATAACAAGCACTTCCTACACAAACTTTAACTTCCATAGCCCACCCTCCTCTTAAAACAAATAATTGGTATTTTCCTTATATTATATAGTAGCAAGTGTCAAATAGCAAAATAAAAACGGACCTTAGGGCCCGTTTTCTTACTCTTCAGGATTGTTAGGGGTCAGTCCCCCATATATTCAGCAAATTCCCTTTTTATCTCATCATCAGGTTCTTTGGTTAATAAACTTACCACTATGATCATAATAACAGATACTAAAAAAGCTGGTAATAACTCATATAGATTAAAATAAGCCTTTATTACAGTTCTCCAAAGTATAACTGTTATCCCACCTGATAAAATACCTGCTAAGGCTCCTTGCCAGTTCATTCTTTCCCAGTATAGTGACATTAAGATTACTGGCCCGAAGGCTGCACCAAACCCTGCCCATGCATAAGATACTAAATCAAAAACAGAGCTATCAGGATTAGAGGCGATAATTAAAGCTAGTATAGAAACTCCAAGTACACTGATTCTACTTACCCTAGCTAACTGCCTATCATCCATATCCGCAAAGATATTTTTGCAAATATCTTCTGAGATAGCTGACGAAGTTACAAGTAACTGGGAATCAGCTGTGCTCATAATAGCTGACAAAATAGCCGTTAGAAGTACTCCAGCTATAATGGCAACCCCTGGCCCCTTTAAAATATCTTGGACTAGGAAAATAAATATTTTCTCCCCATCCATAGCCGCAAGCTCACCTTGGCTTAGTATTGTCGACATATAAGCCTTACCTACTACACCTAGAATTACAGCTGCGCTTAGGGAAAATATAACCCATACCATGGCAATCCTCCTAGCAGGCTTAATTTCCTCTGGATCCCTTATCCCCATAAATCTTGAAAGAATATGAGGCTGCCCAAAGTATCCAAGCCCCCAAGCTGCAGTGGATATTATGGCTAACCCTCCCATACTTTTAACACCCGTCCACTCATTGAATCCCAGGCCATTTGGCAACTGGGATAGATTTGCAATAATATTGGAAAGCTCTGCCCTTCCTCCTAATTTGGCCGTTACTATAATTGGCATAGTTATAATTGCAAAAAACATTAATATTCCCTGGAATAAATCTGTCCAGCATACAGCCAAGAATCCTCCCAAGAAGGTATATGACACAATAACCACCGCCCCTATAATAAGAGCTGGCATATAGTCAATACCAAATATAGCATTGAAAAGTTTTGCACCTGCTGAAAACTGCGCTGCAGTATAAATTAAAAAGAAAATAACTATAAAAACTGCTGATATTATCTTAATTAAATGGGTTTTATCCCTAAACCTATTTTCTAAAAAAGTAGGTATAGTAATTGCATCCCCTGCATGCTCAGAGTATTTCCTAAGTCTTTTTGCAATTATCAACCAGTTTAAATAGGTACCTACTCCAAGACCTAAGGCGGTCCAAAAGGCCTCTGGTAAGCCATTCTGATGCATAAGTAAAAATGCAGTACCAGGTAGGCCCATAAGTAGCCAGCCACTCATATCCGAAGCCTGAGCACTCATAGAAGTTACCCAGACATTAAGATTCCTCCCCCCTAAAAAATAATCACTTTGGCTTTTGTTCCTTCTAAAAAAATAAACCCCTATTCCCAGCATACTAGCCAAATATATGACCAGTACTGCTGCATGAATCATTACATCCATTTCCTTCTCCCCCCATTAGTATGTTTTATTTTAAGAATTGCTTGGGTTAGTCCCCAATTCTATTATATCATACCTTTTGCTTAATTTTCAGAATTGTTGGGGGTCACTCCCCTTCTTTCATTTCTTGCAAGACCTGATGGCTCTAAGGATATTTCTTCATCATATATTAATCTTGAAAGACCTATGAATTCATTGCTTTTCTTTCCACTACATACCTCACAGTGGCAATCTGATGTGCAGTTATCCGATTCGTGGTAAGTTGTTATAACACCCTCAAAATTTCTTAAAATAACCTGGTTTTCAGCATTTGAAATTGTGTAATTTGGCATTATAGGAATTTTACCCCCACCCCCTGGTGCATCTATAACAAAGGTAGGTACTGCAAAGCCTGATGTGTGGCCCCTTAGGCCCTCAATAATTTCAGTTCCTTTGGAAACCTTGGTTCTAAAATGAGTTATTCCTTCTGAAAGGTCACACTGATATATATAATAAGGCCTTATCCTCATCTTAACTAGCTCATGCATTAACTTTTTCATAACATGAAGGCAGTCATTAACCCCTCTTAAAAGCACGGTCTGATTCCCTAATGGAATCCCTGCATTGGCCAGCATTTCACAGGCTTTTTTTGATTCCCTAGTTATTTCATTTGGATGGTTAAAATGGGTATTAAGCCATATTGGATGGTATTTTTTTAGCATGCTTACAAGCTCTGGCGTTATCCTTTGTGGCATAACTACTGGAGCCCTACTGCCTATTCTTATAATCTCTACATGGGGTATAGCCCTTAGCTTCCTTATAATTTTTTCCAATTTTTTATCTGATATTAAAAGAGCATCACCCCCTGAAATAAGAACATCCCTTATCTCCGGTGTTTTTTCTATATATTCTATTGCCTTGTCAATTTGGCTCATGGGAAGTGAGTGGTCATTGTTGCCCGCAAACCTCCTTCTTGTGCAGTGCCTGCAGTACATAGCACACTTATCAGTAACCAAAAGAAGCACCCTATCTGGATACCTATGAGTAAGCCCATCTACTGGTGAATCTGCATCCTCACTTAACGGATCACTGCAATCCCAATCAGAACTTTTCAGCTCCTCCGATGTAGGAATAGCCTGCCTCCTTATAGGATCATAAGGATCACTAGGATCTATAAGGGAAAGATAATAAGGAGTTATGGCCATTTTCAAGGTATTTAAACATTTCCTAATCCCCTCCTCTTCCTCCTGGCTAAGTTCAATATATTTCTTAAGATCATCAACCGTCTCTATCCTATTTTGCATTTGCCACTTCCAGCTATTCCAGTCCTTAGAACTAACCTTGCTAAAAAATCTTCTCTTTTCAAATTCAATTGGCTTTACTGCTAACGCCTTATTCATGTAAATCCCCCTATTAAAATTTTATAAAGATTTATACCATACATTCATATCTTCTATATTTCCTGCAATTTGAGTATTCTTTATTAGTCTTCCTGTGAATTCATAACCCGATTTGGCAAAACTACTATTCATACCAAAAGACACAGCACGAGCAATTGTATAAGCTGTTTTAATCTTGTTTTCTTTCATCTTCTCTTCCATCTTAGCTAATAAAAAAGTGGAAAAGTTATGCCCCCTATAATTAGGTAAAATTGCGAAGTCTGTCATTTCCGCTGATTGGTTCTTAAAATCCATCTCACATGCCGATAAGGCTACTATTTCATTATCCTTTAAAATCATAAAATAGATTACATTATCCCTTATTGTTTCCTGAATATACTTATACTCTAATATAGGAAAAGGATAGGAGCTAAAAACTTTGGAATAAATATCTGCTATCTTACTAGCATCTTCTTCCTTTGCTAGCCTAAAAGAAAAGCCCTGTGGAAGTCTTTGGTATAGTTCATTAGGCTTTTTTGACTTTGCGGTTTCAATAACCTTATTATTAAGTTCCTTGCTTGCCTCTATACTTCTTTCTTGGTCCTTATATTTGGACATAAAAATACAATCTTCCTCCCCCCTATAGTAAGCTGGGACTAGGGCTTCCTTCTGGTAGCCCTCCTTGGAAAAAGATTGATAAAAGGACCTTGGTATTTTTGTAAATATTTTACTGTAGCTATGTCTGTCTGCCATATCATCTAGTGTCTTTAATATATCCGGCATATCCTCCCTATTTAAATCCATAAGATATATTCTGTCATTTTGCTTTCCATGCTGAATAGTTGATTTACCTATTTTCATAGTTATATCATACATATTTTTCTCCTTACTAGGTTTTTTAGCAAAAAAATAAAGTAACAACTTAATGTTACCATATAAGTTGTTACTTGTAAACATAAGTTTTCAGAATTGTTGGGGGTCAGTCCCCCACACAATTGCGTTGGCCTCCAGACTCATCTTTTTAGCCACGCCATTGCCATCATATACTGTCGTTTCTTGGGGCTCATAAGTATTGTTTACAATGCAATACTTGTTAGTTGCTGGGTAATAGTTAACCTCAACATTATAGTTACTGCTATACCATTTTTTCATTTCATTTTCCTTGCCTGCTGCCCAAAAAATAGATCTGTACAGGAGCCTTGAGTTTTCAAAAGAATAAGGTAAGCCGCTTATATATACAGCCCTTCCTTTACCAAAATCATTAACTGCTAACTGGACATTCTCCCCATTTTTCTTAATAACCTTAGCTTCTGGAAGGGCAAAAACATTTTGCATTCCTTCCCCAAAATCTACTTCTTCACTACTGTCTTTTATAATAAAATGATTATTTTCTTCCCAATTATATTTATTAGATGATAGTCCAAATCCTATTTCCTTGTCAACACCAAGGACATTAGCAAGGGTAAAATACCTACCCTGGTGCTGGCAGGCTGTAGGCTCCCCTATCCCAATAAAGCCGCCTCCCTGTGCTACATATTCCTTAATAGCAGATGTTAGCTTAGGATCTAACCAGGCCTTGCCACCACTTGGAGCTGTATAAGCATCCCCTGCATTAATTACCACCGCACACTCTTTCAAGATGCCTGGATTTTCTACAACATCCTCAAAACTTATAAATTCCACATCAAAAGCCATACCACTTAAAGACTCTAAAAGTCCGTGATAGGAATAAGTTTGTTTATAATGTTTGGCATGGGCTACCATATGCGTGCCCCAGGAGCGGACTTTACCCCAGGCATTTAATACCCCAACCTTAAAGTGGCTATGTGGTTTTTGCCCTCCTATATTTTCGTATAAAAGACGGAATTCGTCAGTAACCTCTTCTATATACTGGACAAAATCAGGGAAATCTAAGGCAAGTTTTAGGTAGCCACCGTAACCAATACGGTCCACCGGACTTCTTAAAATAGCCCTTCTTGCTGTTACCCAGTTTTCCTTAGCTTCTTTAATTGGGTTGCCTCCCTCGTAAAACTCATCTGGGAAAAAGTATGGTAGGAATCTTCCTTCTGTATACTTAACACCAGGAATATCTGATATTAATCTTAATGTAGTTCCATCACCAACAGATCCTACAACAGCATCTAGACCTACATCCGTGAAATATTCACCAAATGGCTCTGTTCCAATCCAGTGATCTCCCAAAAACATCATGGCCTCTTTATCATTTTCGTGACATATATCAACAAATACCTTCATTAATTTCGCTACTTCCCTTTGCTGAAACTCCATAAAATCCTTGAATTCTTTAGATGGACTTCTAAAGGTATTATTATGATATCCTTGATCAATAATATATTCTGGCCTAAACTTATAACCCACTTCCTCTTCAAATTGTTCTAAAATATAAGGGCATATACTTGCGCTATATCCAAACCAGTCTACAAACTTCTCCTTAGCATATTCATCAAAGACTAAGGTAAACTGGTGGAAGAAGGTTGTAAATCTTACAACATCTATTTCAGGATTATTATCCATCCACTTTCTTAGCTTATCAAGCACATATTTTTGGGTTTTGGGCTGGCGCACCTCATATGTCATCTGCCTTTCAACATCATCCCAGCTATTAGTAATATAATTATACATATGAACTGGGTCCCATATAATAAAAGCTAGAAAGCTTACTGTATAATCATGATATTTATTGGCATTTTTTATATTTACCTCTAGATTCTCTTCATTATAATCCCAGTCCTTAGGATCTACAACTTCCCCAGTAGTCCTATCTACAACCTCCCACCATCTCTTAATGTCATTGATTGTATTAGGTTTTAACTGATCCTTATAAAAATGCTTCATTATAGGTATGGATAAGTTTTCATCCATAGCAGTATAGAATTTAGTCATTAAATATACCTGCTGGATTTCTTCTGGGTTAGCTTTTGCCCAGTCATTATCCTTCCTCGTTGTATAATAAGTTGCATATTTTTTGACTGGTAGTTCTAAAAGGCTGCTTGGCATATCAGTTCCATCACAGTCCCTAATAGCATCAGCCCCCCACCTTTCTATGATTTCCTTGGTTTCATCAATAATATCCAAATCAGTTGGAATTGTTACACGTCCCGTCAATATTTCTCCTCCTTTAAGTTGTCAGAATTGTTGGGGTCAGTCCCCAGGTATAATCTCAACCCAGTAGCCGTCTGGATCTGATATAAAATAAATACCCATCTCTTTGTTTTCAAAACATATAGTATCTAGTTTTTTGTGATGGTCATAAGCTGCATCAAAGTCATCTACTTTAAAAGCTAGATGAAATTCATTATCTCCTAAATTATAAGGCTTTTCCCAGTCCCTTAGCCAGGTTAACTCAAGAGTATGGCCCGTAACACCATCACCTAGATATACAAGTATAAAACTACCATCATCTGCATTTTTTCGTTTTACTTCCTCAAGTCCTAAGTTTTCCTTATAAAACTTTAGACTTTTTTCAAGATCAAGTACATTAATATTGTTGTGGGCAAATGTAAATTTCATAATTTTTACCTCCTAGTAAATTTGTTTAATCTTCAGGATTGTTGGGGGTCAGTCCCCCATCATCTATTATATCACAAGGATTTTATTATTTCTTGGGGGCAGTCTCTTTTTATGATATAATACTATGAGATTATATATTAAGGAGGATACATATGTTTTGTACA
>JAAYSX010000037.1 GCA_012518255.1 Candidatus Epulonipiscium sp.
CCCATAGTAGGGTCATAAACCCTAAATTGCCTTCCATCCTGCTTAACATCTAGGGTTACAAGTTTTGCTAATATCTTACTTACCTCATGAGGAGTATAAAATTCTCCCCCCTTTTTCCCAGCTGTTGCTGCAAACTGCCCTATTAAATATTCATAAACATCACCTAATATATCCTGGCCACTATCGTCTTTAAAGTTAAACTCATTAATCATTGTTACAATATCATAAAGAGCCTGGGCTCTTGCATTTGTGGTATTTCCTAATCTTGTATCCCCTAAATTAACATCAGCAAATACATCAGCAAAATCTTCCGATGATGATTCATTTCTCTTTACATTCTTATTGAATTCGTCAAATAAATCTTGAAAGTCACTAGCAATAATTTTATGATTAGCAATTTTATCAACTATAGACTGCCAAGTATGTTTTGGATTAATTGCATATCCTAGACTCTTAACTATGTCTTCTATATATTCATCTAACTCTTCAGCTTCTTTATCCTCATCTAATTCATAAAATTCCTCTAAACTATTGTCCTTTAAATACTCATCTTGCCTTTCTGATAAATATCTATAGAACATAAAGGGCAGAATATAATTTTTATATTCAGATGCATCCATTGTCCCCCTTAGTTTATTAGCCATTTCCCATAACTGGTTTGTTATTGTCTTTGCATTTTTCATCTAGTCCATCTCCTTTATCTCTTCAGCTAAATCATATATTGCCTGCCTAAATTGATTCCTGTAACTTATCCAAGACAGATTAGCTATTGGTTCAATAGCCAATTTAGGATAATCTAATTTAGCATCATTCATAAGATCTGTAACTTTCCCTCGTTTATCTAAATCATCTTTACCTTTTCTATGTTTACTGATAAGCTTATATAGTTCATTAGGTTTAATTACATTTCCCAGCCCCCAATCATATATAAACTTTCCTATTAGGTTAAAATCCGCTTTTTCTTCTGCTTTTTCCATTACTAAAGTCATTGATTCAACATCGCGTGGTGCTGGATATTCATCAAATACAAAATCCTTATTAAATATGCGGTTTACGAACCTTTTCATCCTTAGCATTTGTTTTTCATTATCTATCTTAGATAATTCACGGTTTATATCATCCATAGTTTTTGTAGCTTCCTTAACCTGACCCTTATTAATCTCATCTGCCATTTTTGCAATTAATTCAACTAGGTAATCATAATTAATTATTATTTCTTGTATATGTTCCATAGACAAGTCTATGTTTGAGATATCTACTTCCTCTTTTTCTGCAATATTTTGCCTAAGCTCTGATGCAATTATTGTTGTTAAAATAATTTCTTCATCTTCCGTTATACCAACAGATGCATAAAATTTATCTACGTCATCTGCTGGAAAACCTGTTTGTTTATCTTCATCAAAAGGGTATTGCTTCATTTTACTTACTATACCATTATACTTTCTTAAGGAGTGTAATAATTCATCTTGCCTATTCTCACTGGCAGGAACTTTACTAAAACCATCAGTTAATATATCAATCTCTCCAATGAGATCTTTTAATTCCTTTTCCATCTCCTTATAGTCTTTAGCAAGTAGCCCTTCTTCTTGATTTCTTTTTTTCAATTCTTCTAGTGTAAGCTGCTCCGCTGCTGAGTCCCTGTTTGAATAAATTGCAAATGCTTTATTCATCTCTAGTTCATTTTGAACTGGCCATCTATAGTTAACTATATTCCCCCATGGTTTATTATCTCGGTGGTGAATTCTATTGGTTCTAGAGTAAGCCTGAATTAAGGCACTTCCTCTTAATGTCCTATCTATATATAGGGTGTTCATTTCTGGTGCATCAAAACCAGTGAGAAACTGATCTATAACAAGTAGTAAATCTAAATAATTACCATCTGTTGCAGTTTTATTTAACCTACTAGCTAGATCATCTGAATACTCTCTTACAGTCGTCATATCAAATTTTGCGCCAAACACTTTATAGTGATTATGCATTACTTGAAGTAAACTTTCATTTGTATTTAGCTGGTAATCACTATTGGAGGTAACCATAGAAAAACTGGCTCCTATTTTTAATTGTTTTTCCTTTGGTAATTCCTTGTTTTGTCTGGCAAATTCATTATAATATTCCATTAATCTTGGAACACTAGTTTTGTTGCCACCAACATGAACTGTAAAAAGCCCATTGTATTTCCTGTTGTTAGATCTTGAATCCCAGTTTTTAAGTATATCTTCTACTACTAACTCAACGTGTTCAGGTTTTTCATCGTAAACACTTGCTTTAATATTATCATCTATATCTTCCTGGCTTGGATTATCTGGTGCTTTTATGGTTTCTTTAAATTCCACTTTAAATCCTAAAACATTCTTATCAGCTATGGCTTCCTTAATTGTATATGCATGTAGCAGATTACCAAATATTTCTCTTGTTTGTGGAAATTTAGGAGTTCCTGTATAACCCACCCAAGCCGATGTAGGTATAGCACTTCTAATTCTTTCCAGCATAGCAGTACTATCTTTTCCATCACCTGTTGACCTATGAGCCTCATCTACTATAAATAAAATATTTTGCCCTAAGTCTTTAAAACTTTTCCTGTCTACAAGTTTGGACATTTTCTGAATACTAGTAACTATAATATTTTTATCATTATCTGCTTTAAGCTTTTTATGTAAGTCATTACTATTGGCAGTATCTTCAATTATTCCACCACCTTCACTTATTCCTGCAAGAGGATCATAGGCATGGTATGCATCCCTAGTTTGGTTTGTTAGGGCAATACGGTCTACCAAAAAAACCACCTTATC
>JAAYSX010000038.1 GCA_012518255.1 Candidatus Epulonipiscium sp.
TCAAATATTTGTTATAGATAAGAAACGGGATAAGATAAAGAATGCAAAATTACCTAAGCAAATAAAAGAACAACTCCCTAAACGACATAGTTTTAGGAAGACACCTATAGTTATAGCCAAGGTTGGACCACAAATAACCACATTACTATGTGATGAGCGTGTTTACAGGGATTTACCAACTAAGAAGCAAGTAAGAGTTGAAATGGCTGGTATCTTTATTGTGGACATAAAGGGTCCACGTTTAAGTGCAGATAAACCTAAAAAAGAAGGCTGGTTTGCTAAACTTAAAAACAAGTCAAAAAGCACTGGTTAAAGTAACCTAGACTATATTATATAATCATACAATATATATTGTATGATTACCATATATAAGGGAGTTTTTTAATGAAACTATTATTAGTAGTAATAGAATTTGTTAGGGGGTTAATGAGAAGGTATAAAGAGCATGAGGTTGCATCATTAGGAGCCCATATTACCTACTATGGTATATTATCCTTTTTTCCCTTTATGATTTTTTTACTTTCAATATTTGCTTTTACATCAATTGCCCATGATGAATTTTTATCTTATTTAACTTCCATTTTACCAATTAGTATGTATGATTTTGTCTATGGCACAATACATCATTTGTTAGTATATAGGAGTGAAACCTTGCTATCTGTTGGTGCTATAGGTGCCATATGGACAGCTTCAGCAGGTGTTAGGATATTAATACGTGGGATAAACAAGGCATATGGTTGCAAGGAAACAAGGCCTTATTGGCGCGTCAAGTTAATGGCTATATTTTATACAATTATAGTTGCAATTATTATAGTATTATCATCTTTATTACTTATATTCGGGAATACACTAGGTAGCTATCTATATGTAATCCTAGGCGTGTCAAAGTTTTCTAAATTTACATGGGATTTAATTCGGATGTTAACACCTATAGGACCTATATACATATCTTTTATACTTATATATAAATATACACCCAATAAAAGAAATCTGTGTGATATTATATATCCAGGTGCTATATTTTCTACAATAGGTATATACTTTTTCTCATACTTGTTCTCTATATATGTAGATAACTTTGGGAAATTTAATCAGATGTATGGTAGTGTTGGAGGGGTGTTTTTCCTATTTACATGGTTACATGTATGTAGCTTATTAATGCTTATAGGAGCCGAAATCAATGGGCAAATTCAAGAAATGTCAGAAAAGGACAGAACCTATTAAATTAGGTTGCTGTCCTTTTTATATGTTCTATATTTTGGCCTATTTCAAGCACATTTTTACCTGCATCCTTACCACACAAAAGGGCCTCATCAGCTATAGTTAGCAGATTATTAATATCGGATGTATGACTAGGGTACTCTGCAACACCCATTGTAATGGTAACAGGATAAGTTAGATCATCCATAACAGTAAGTGTAGGTACTAGTGTACGCAAATTATTTAGAATAGGAACAGATGTTTTAAGGGGAAGATTTAATAAAATTATAAATTCGTCCCCGCCATAGCGGATAGCCTTCCCATTAAAGGGTTTAACAATATCATTAGCTGCTGTGGCAATAGCAATTAGTACATCATCACCTTTTTCATGTCCATGGAAATCGTTAACAAATTTAAAGGAATCCACATCAAAAATGCAAAGGGTTAAAGGTAAGGACGATGCATATTGTTCATTTAAAAACCTAGTTAAAAACTTACGATTAAGTATTTTGGTTAAAGGATCTTTTTCTACTTCCATGGCTATATTTTCAAAAAGCTTGGAATTATAGGAGTTAGAACCAATAAATATTGCAAGGGTTTCGAACAAGGAGCTTGTAGTGTCTTTAAAAAAATTAGGAGCCCTATGTTCCACAACAAGAAAACCAATAGGTGAGTTACGCTGAAAGTCATATAAGGGTGCTGCTAATCTAGAGCCAGGTAGTGGCGTTGACTTAATAAGGGGCTCTGTGATATTAGGATCTTGGAATGGCTTAGAACCTGTAGCATCCTTTAAAAAATCAGGTAGATAATCAGTCTTAACTTCTATATATTTATTCTTCAAAAAAATACTCCTAAAGTGCAAGCTATAATTTCCATCCCCAGTATATATCCAAAGATAGCAGGAGCAAACTCCCATTACTCCCATTAGCATATCGGTAATAATCTTCATGAGCTCATGGAAAGATGCTATATTAGTAGCATTTTTAATAATTTCTCCAATAATCCAAAGCATACCCTTCTGGTGTTGTAATTCTGATTGAAGCTGATTGACCTGAGACTGCAAATCAGCAATCTTATCTTTACTCAATTTGTCCCCTCCTAAATATAATTTATCTTCACAATAATTAATATTATAACCATTTTGTACTTAGTTTACAACTTATATAAAGTTGCACTAGGGTCAAAAACGGATATATAAGGATTACCCTTAATATAATATCTCCAGGGCTTATGGATATACTCCTTAGCATAGGGAATATTAATCCTAGGAGCACATAATATTTCAGGTTTAATATTGGAATCCTCAATGAATAATTCATCGCCTGATATAAGATCATAAGCATTAAGTGATTTGTCAATATTTAATGCCTGGCACAACTTACCAGGCCCATTAGTAAGGTCAGTGTCTTTTTTAGATTTAATAGGTCGATTATTTCTAATAATTTCAAAAGATTTATGATCTAGTGGTTCTACAGCCCTAATAAGTACACCTTGTGGCTTATCCTTTTGGCCGGCAACAATATTAAGGCAGTGATGGATGCCATAGATAATATAGACATAACTATGGCCGCCAGATAGAAACATGGCCTCGGTTCTGGCTGTTCGCCTATTATTATAAATATGGGCAGCCTTATCATGAGGTCCGGCATATGCTTCAACCTCGACTATTTTGCATCTTATATGGTCACTACCGGATTTCCTAACTAAGGTTTTGCCAAGTAAATTGGGTGCAAGGTCAAGAGCATCACTTAGATAAAAAGATTTAGATAAACGTTTATTCATAATATATGCCTCCTTATAAAATAATGTTAATGTTAGTATACCTTTTATCTATATATTTTAATGATATACCTTTATCTTTCTATGATAAACTGATATTATAGTAAGGTAGCCTTAGTTACAACTGAATATACTAAAGAAAGGAAAATACAATGAAGAATATAAAAGTAATGAGCATTTTTGGAACCCGGCCAGAGGCAATTAAGATGGCACCTCTTGTCAAAGAACTAGAAAATACAGACGGTATTGAAAGTATAGTTTGTGTAACAGCGCAGCATAGGGAGATGCTAGATCAGGTATTAGAAACTTTTGATTTAACACCAGACTATGATTTAAATATTATGCAAACTAGGCAAACTTTAACAGGTATAACTACTAGGGCATTAGAAGGACTTGAGAAGGTAATCCAAAAAGCAGAGCCTGACCTTATTCTTGTACACGGGGATACATCTACAACATTTGCAGGAGCATTAGCTGCTTACTATGGAAAGGTTAAGGTAGGTCATGTTGAGGCAGGCCTTCGTACTTATGATAAGTACCAACCATTCCCAGAAGAAATGAATAGACGACTTACTACGGGACTTACTGATCTTCACTTTGCACCAACAACATTAGCAAAGGAACAACTTCTAAGGGAATATGTAAGTGAGGATGATATTTTTATAACAGGTAATACTGTAATAGATGCACTTAAAACAACAGTAGAAGATGAATATACTTTTATAATGGATAGTTTAAATGAATTAGATTTTGAAGGCAAGAAAGTTATTACAATGACAGCACATCGTAGAGAAAACCTAGGCCAGCCACTTGAGAATATCTGTAAGGCTGTAGCAAGAATTGTGGAAGAGTTTGATGATGTTGAAGTTGTTTATACTATGCATAAGAATCCAGCCGTTAGGAATGTAGCCAATGAAATACTTGGCAAGTATGATTCAGTACACCTAATTGAGCCATTAGATATGAAGGATATGCATAATCTTATGAAACGTTCCTATCTTGTACTTACCGATTCAGGTGGCCTTCAAGAAGAGGTACCTTCCCTAGGAAAGCCAGTAATTGTACTTAGAAATGTTACAGAAAGGCCAGAAGGTGTTGATGCAGGAACCCTAAAGATGGCTGGTACAGATGAAGAAAAGGTATATAGCGTTACCAAGAATCTTTTAACCAATGAAGAAGAATACAAGCAAATGGCCCAGGCAAGAAATCCATTTGGAGATGGGGAAGCATCAGCAAGGATTGTAGAAGCTATTAAATATCATTTTGGACAAAGGTCAGATAGGCCAGAGGACTACAAATAATTGAAAAAGAAATATGGCTTTTTAGCAAATTTTGCGCTTGTTTCCCAAATAGGGATTACCATGGTGATTCCTATAGTTTTAGGAGTGTGGCTAGGAGGAAAGCTTGATAATAAATTAGGAACAAAGGGCCTGTTTTTAATAGTTTTTATTTCATTAGGAGTGGCTTCCGGATTTAGGAATGTATACTTTTTAGTTTATAAGAGATTTGATAATAAGAAAGATGATAAGGATGAATGAAAAAACTAATGATTATTATAGAATGATAATGATTGGGACATTAGTAGCTGGATTGGTATTGATGGCAATTGGACTTATCTTCCACACTAATAAGTATGCATGGGTTAAGGGAGTTACATTTGGCACTATTTTTACAGCAATTAAGCTTGTCTTAATTAATAGGACGGCTAATAAGGTAGTTGATATGAATAGGTCAGATGCCACGCGGCATACTATGGGGCAGTACACTATTAGGTATTTACTAACAGGAGGGGTACTGCTTATATCAATACTGGATTCTAGCATTGATATGTGGGCTGTATTCTTTAGTTTATTCACTACCAAGATAGCCATATATGTACTTTTAATGATGGGCAAGATTAATAAATAATATATAAGGAAAGGATGTGAGCAGGTGGGAGAGGAGTTAGATTTTGGTTTTAGAACGGTCGTAAAGTTTTTTGAGATTGATGGACAGCCAGTAGGATTTACAACTACCCATATGAATATATGGCTTATAATGATAGTTTTAACTATACTAGCCATTGTGGTAAGGATCAAACTATCAAGCTTCACAGAAGTGCCAACAACAAGATTTCAAAATATCATAGAGACTCTAGTAGAATCTTTGCAAGGCATGGTTACAGGAGCTATGGGAGAAGAGAATAAAGGTTTTGCTCCTTTTTACAGTTCAATGCTAGTTTTTATATTAGTTAGCAACCTTATGGGGCTTATTGGCTTTAGGCCACCCACAGCAGATATAGCAACAACATTTGCCCTATCATTAACTACATTTATTATGATACAGGGTTATGCTATTGCTACAAATGGCTTTGTCAATTATCTTAAAGGATTCTTTGACCCAATGCCAGTATTGTTTCCAGTAAATTTACTGGGAGAACTAGCTACTCCAATATCCTTAAGTTTCCGTTTGTTTGGAAACCTAATAGGTGGGACAGTTATAATGGCACTAGTATATGCAGCCCTCCCAGCATATTTACAAGTGGGGATTCCTGCTATACTACATTTATATTTTGATGTGTTTTCAGGAGTGCTACAAAGTTTTATATTTGTAATGCTTAGTATGACATTTGTTTCATTATCATTAGAATAAGAAATTTATTTAATTTAAGGAGGATTTAATTATGGATCAAATTACAGGAAGAGATTTAATTTTAGCATGTTCAGCAATAGGTGCAGGTTTAGCAATGATAGCAGGACTAGGCCCAGGTATTGGACAAGGATATGCGGCAGGTAAGGCAACAGAAGCAGTAGGAAGACAACCAGAAGCTAGAGGAGATATTGTAAGTACAATGTTAGTAGGTCAGGCTGTATCAGAGACAACAGGTATCTATAGTTTCCTTATAGCTTTAATCTTGTTATTTGTAAAACCACTTGTATAATCATGCAATTAGTTTTTGAATAACACACAAAAATGCATTTAAAGGAGGGATCTTCTCTTTGAATCCACAGTATGTAATATTAGGAGCAGTAGAAACATCTTCTAGGATACTTGAGTTCTCACCAAGAACCTTATTTGAGTTATTTGTTGTAGCAGCTCAGTTCTTCCTCATAGTTCTGATATTAACTAAGCTCCTATTTAAACCTGTAAGTAAATTTTTAAATGACCGTCAGGAAGGCATTGCCAACCAAATCGAGGATGCAAAAAGTCAAAATATTAAGGCAGAAGAGCTGCGCAAGGAATACCAAGCTAAACTTGCTAAGATAGAGGCAGAAGCAACTGATATTTTGAGAGATGCTAGGACTAAGGCTAAGCAAAACGAACAAGAGATTATTAGTCAAGCTAGGGCAGAAGCAGAAGAAATTAGAAAGCGTGCTCAGGTAGAGATAGGACTAGAACAAGAGCGTGTTAAAGATGAAATGAAGAAGGAAATGATAGAAGTAGCAACTATTATGGCTAGTCAGTTTGTTGCATCTAGTATGGATGCTACTAAGCAAGAGGAACTGATTAATCAAATAATTGATGAGGCGGGGGATGTGCAATGGCTAAGTTAGTTTTGCGTCCTTATGCAACAGCACTATTTGAGATTGCAAAGGAGCAGGATAAGACAGAAGAATTTGCAAGCCAAGTAAGGGCAGTCATCAAGATAATAGAAGAAGATAAAGAGTTTATGGAGCTGCTTTTACATCCAAAAATAACGCAAGATAAGAAGATAGAATTAATAGACACAGTTTTTCAAGACAAGGTAGTAGATGAGATAACAGGGATATTAACAATCATTGTAAGAAAAGGACGCCAAAATGTCATGGTAGAGATTCTGGAGGAATTTTTGGAGATGGTTAATGAATATCTTGGAATTGTAAATGTTACAATAACGTCAGCAGTAGAATTAAATAATAAGCAGTTAGAGCAGATTAAAAGCAATATAGAAAGCACAACCAAAAAAGATGTTAAGCTAGAGACACAGGTGGATGAAAGCCTTATAGGTGGCATGATAATCCGTGTAGGAGATAACATTGTTGATGCTAGTATATCTGGAAGAATCCATGAACTTAAAGAAGGCTTAATTAATTTGCAACTAGCTTAATAAAGGGGTGTAATCATTAGATGAATCTCAGGCCAGAAGAAATAAGCGCTGTGATTAAAGAACAAATTAAAAATTATAAGAAAGACCTAGAGGTTTCCCAGGTAGGAACTGTTCTTCAAGTAGGTGACGGTATTGCCCGTGTTCATGGCTTAGAAAAAGCAATGTCTGGTGAATTATTAGAATTTCCAGGCGGAACGTATGGGATGGTACTTAACCTTGAAGAAGATAATATTGGGGTAGTGCTTTTAGGTTCAGATGATCATATAAAAGAAGGTGACATTGTAAAGTCCTCAGGAAGGGTAGTTGAAGTTCCAGTAGGGGATGCAATGAGCGGAAGAGTAGTTAATGCTTTAGGTCAGCCAATAGATGGTAAGGGGCCTATAGCTACCAAAAACTATAGAAATATAGAACGTATTGCACCTGGAGTTATTGAAAGAAAGTCAGTAGATACACCACTTCAAACAGGTATGAAGGCAGTAGATGCTATGGTACCTATTGGAAGAGGGCAAAGGGAGTTAATTATTGGAGATAGGCAAACAGGTAAGACTGCACTAGCAATAGATACAATCATTAACCAAAAAGGCAAGGATGTATATTGTATTTATGTTGCAATAGGGCAGAAAGCTTCCACAGTATCCCAAATAGTAAAAACACTAAATAGGCATGATGCGATGAGTTATACAACAATTGTATCCTCATCAGCAAGTGAGTCAGCACCACTTCAGTACATCGCACCATATGCAGGATGCGCCATGGGTGAAGAGTGGATGGAAGAAGGGAAAGACGTACTTATTGTATATGATGACCTCTCCAAACATGCTGTAGCCTATAGAACCATGTCACTACTACTTCGCCGTCCACCAGGCCGCGAGGCATATCCAGGTGACGTATTCTACCTGCACTCGCGCTTATTAGAGCGTGCAGCTAAACTTTCAGATGAAAGAGGAGGAGGCTCACTTACAGCCCTTCCAATTATTGAAACCCAGGCAGGGGATATTTCTGCCTATATACCAACTAACGTAATATCTATTACAGATGGGCAGATTTTCCTAGAATCTGAGTTATTTAATGCAGGGGTTCGCCCAGCAGTTAACCCAGGACTTTCTGTATCACGTGTTGGTGGGGATGCCCAGATTAAGGCCATGAAACAAATTGCAGGACCAATTCGTGTTGAGCTTGCTCAGTATAGGTCCCTAGCGGCTTTTGCTCAGTTTGGATCAGACCTTGATAAGGCAACAAGAGATGCCCTAGCTCAAGGTGAAAGAATAACAGAAATCTTAAAGCAGGCACAATATGCACCAATGAGTGTTGGCGAGCAGGCAGTAATTTTATATGTAGCAACACGTAAACACTTAATGGATATACCACTTAATGAATTATCCAGATTTGAAAAAGAGTTTATAGAACATATAAATACTGAGCATAATGACATATTAAAAGATATGGTCAAAGATGAGGGTATTACAGAAGAACTTGAGTCTAAACTAGAAGCTGTAATTGCAGAGTTTAAGAAGGACTTTTAGAAAGGGTGCAAAATAATGGCGTCTTTACAAGAAGTAAAAGGACGGATGAAAAGTATTGATGGCACCAAGCAAATAACAAATGCAATGGATTTAGTAGCAACGGCAAAATTAACAAAAAGTAGGGAGAATGTTAAAAAGACAAGACCCTTTTTTAATACGGTGCAAGAAACAATTCATTCAATTATGAGTAATACAAATGGAATATCACATCCATTTATAAGGAGTAATAAAGTAGATAATGCCACCTTTGTAGTCATATCTTCAGATATGGGTTTATGTGGTGGCTACAATGCTAATGTATGCAAGTTAGCACTAGAAAATATAGAAGCTAAAAATAATGCTGATATTATAACTATAGGCAAAAAATCACGAGAATACTTTAGGGCAAGGGATATGGAGATATCCAAGGAATATATTGGTATATCTGAGAATCCAACATATATTCATGCAGATGGAATTGCTAGTGAAATTATTAAAAGATATAAGGAAGGGCAAACAGGAGAAGTGTACCTTGTATATACTGTCTTTGAATCTGTTATTTCCCAGGTTCCTAAGATTGTTAGGTTATTACCACTTGAGCCTGAGAAATTTGATATAGATGATAAGAAGATAAACCCTCTCATGAGCTATGATCCATCTCCGGAAGCTGTACTAGAATACGTGATTCCTAAATATATAACTAGTGTTATTTATGGTGCCTTAGTAGAATCAGCAGCTAGTGAGCAAGGTGCACGTATGACAGCAATGAGCGCTGCTACAGATAATGCAGAGGAAATGCTAGAAGATTTAAATATACTTTATAACCGTGCACGCCAAGCTGAAATAACACAAGAATTATCTGAAATCGTAGGTGGTGCAGAAGCACTGAAATAGATTTTGGTTAAATAGAAGGAGTGAAGCAGTCCATGGCAAAAAACATCGGACATATAGTACAGGTAATAGGGGCGGTTCTAGATATTAAGTTTACATCAGAGAATTTGCCAGAGCTTTATAGTGCTATTGAGATTCCAAGAGATGAAGGGGATACACTTATTGTTGAAGTGGCCCAGCATCTAGGGGATGACGTGGTACGTTGTATTGCAATGTCAGCAACAGACGGATTAGTACGCGGCGATGAGGCTATAGATACAGGTTCACCTATTAAAGTACCTGTAGGAGATAAGACCCTAGGCCGTATCTTTAACGTAACGGGACATGCAATAGATGGAAAAGAAGACTTAAAAGGCGAAGAATGGTCTATCCATAGGGAGGCACCAAGCTTCGAACAACAAGCAACAGAATCAGTAATCCTAGAGACAGGAATTAAGGTAGTAGACCTACTTTGTCCCTACCTAAAAGGTGGTAAAATAGGGCTTTTTGGTGGTGCAGGTGTAGGTAAAACTGTTCTAATCCAGGAACTTATTCGTAACGTTGCAACAGAGCACGGTGGTTTCTCAGTATTTGCAGGTGTAGGAGAAAGAACCCGTGAAGGTAATGACCTTTATTATGAAATGGCAGAATCAGGGGTTCTTGATAAAACAACTATGGTATTTGGTCAGATGAACGAGCCACCAGGTGCCCGTATGAGGGTTGCCCTTACAGGACTTACTATGGCTGAGTACTTTAGGGATAGGTCAGGACAAGACGTACTACTATTTATTGATAATATTTATAGATTTATTCAGGCAGGTTCAGAAGTATCAGCCTTACTTGGACGTGTTCCAAGTGCTGTAGGATACCAGCCTACCCTAGCAACAGAAGTAGGGGCTCTTCAAGAGCGTATAACATCTACCCAGCAAGGGTCAATTACATCAGTACAAGCTGTATATGTTCCAGCCGATGACTTAACAGACCCGGCGCCTGCAACAACATTTGCTCACCTTGATGCAACAACGGTTTTATCCCGTGCAATAGTAGAGCAGGGAATTTACCCAGCGGTAGACCCTTTAGAGTCAACCTCAAGGATACTTGACCCTCAAGTAGTAGGAGAAGAACACTATAAAGTAGCAAGGGGAGTTCAAGAAATACTTCAACGTTACAATGAACTGCAAGATATAATTGCAATCCTAGGTATGGATGAATTATCAGAATCAGATAAGGCAGTGGTTAATAGGGCCCGTAAAATCCAAAACTTCCTATCCCAGCCATTCTTCGTTGCAGAATCATTTACTGGAATGGAAGGAAGCTATGTACCAGTACAAGAAACAATACGAGGATTTAGCGAAATACTAGAAGGTATGCATGACGATTTACCAGAAGGGGCTTTTCTAATGGTTGGAACCATTGAAGATGCCATTGAAAAAGCAAAAACATTATAGTGATTGTAGGTGAATATAATGGCAGATAAACAACTAAGATTACAAATAGTTACACCAGTACGTGTACTTTGTGACGAAATGGTTGACATGGTAATTATGCGTGCAAGTACAGGAGATATGGGTATACTCCCTAATCACGAACCAGTTGTAGCAACCTTAAATTATGGAATCTTGCGCTTTAAGCAAGATGGCAAAGAACGTAGGGCAACCATAATGAGTGGTTTTGTTGAAGTAGAGCCAGATAAAGTTACAATACTTACTGATGCTGCAGAGTGGCCAGAAGAAATTGATCTAGCCCGGGCAGAAGAAGCAAAGAAACGTGCACTTAAAAGACTGGAGCCACAGGAAAGAATGAATTACAACGTTCTAAGGGCGGAAGTCGCACTTAAAAAGGCTTTAGTAAGAATAGAAGCCAGAAGATAATAAAGCATAGAAAACGGTTCACTTTTGTGAACCGTTTTTTTGATTAAAAAGGGACGGTTAACAATAAAGGGTCAAAAGGGTTAACAACCCCCTAAACTTTTGGGGAAATCTGCCGATATATATGTTTAGACGAAGTAGACCTAATTTGAGATAATTAATATAAAAAGGAGCTAATACATATGAAAAAATTAATCTCTTTAATAATATCTGCAAGTATAATAATGCAAGTCTTAACACCCCTAGCAGGTGTAGTTACATATGCCCAGGATAATAAGCTGAAATGGGAGCGTAATGCATATCTAGATGATAAATTAGTAAAGATGGATGGTAAAGGAAAAGCTGATGAGGCCCTAGTAAGTTGGGACCTGGAAGATGGGGAGACATTAGACTATTTTGTAGAGACATCTAATTCAGATGTTAATAAGGTAGAATTCACTTTTAATAGAAACGGAAATGATGAGCCAGCCAGTGCAAGCATCCAGGTTTTAGGTGAAGATAGCAATCCTAGGGAGTTAACCTACAGTGAATTTTCCTATCATACAGACCCAGGTAGATGGTCAGAAGGTAAGCAAGGAAAAAAATTTGAACTAAAAGATATAAGAAGTGGGTCTACATACACAGGGGGCCGTGTTCAAATTAAAGAACTTGGTATGGAGATAAGATTTAGATGGGAAAGCAGTAAAATATATTTTCAAACAAGCCAAATAAAAAATGGTAATATCACTCCTTTTAATTTAAAGAAAGAAGATGTAGAGCAGGGAACAATAAATATATTAACTGGAATAGGTGGATTTAAGGTGTCCCCTGTTCATATTGAAATAGATGATAGTAATAAAATTACAAATAAGAACAGGATTATTGTTCCTGGTGATGGAGAGGCACCAGGTTCAAAACCAGGTATAAAAGTAGAATTTAAAGAACTCAAAGAATTAAACAATAACAAAAATGAATTTGTACCTTTAGGAAATAAAGCTGAAAAGATAAAGGCCACGTTAGATTTTAAGCTAAATAATCAGGATACGGCAAGGCTAAATTTCAACTTGAAAAATGGATCTCCAATAACTGATCCTCCTCAAGATCAAGTTGGGCAAAAGAAGTTAGCCTATGAAAATGGTGTATATAGTTTATATCTAGCACAAGAGGATGAGGGTCATGACAACATAATTAAATGGGATAAGCTTGATAAAAGCATGATTTTAGAGAAGGTTGAATTATCTCTAGCTGATAGTAATAGTACCCCTGAGACTGACCTAGGCCGATTCGAACCAGAGCAATATGGGCATACCTACTTAGGGTATACCATAAGGCGCTCCAGCATGTCAGAAGCCTACATGGAGATACAGCCATATAGTGCCTTAACAAGTACTGTATTTACCTATACTGTTGAATCATCACCTAACGGTACGAGTTGGGGGGAGGTTGTTTCACATAAACATACTACTACAGGTAAATATAATGAAGATCCTTTTAGGATTCCAGTACCATTTTCATCTGGAGTAAAAGATCAATATTATAGGGTTAAAATTAGCTATGGCAAGGATAAAAAGACGATAAATTCCCAGGAGATTAACTATAAACCTCAGGAAGATGATACAATTCCGCCACCAACTCCAGTAATTAAAAGCATTGATAATATATATGCAGTTCCGCCACTTAAATTAGGAGATCAACCTGAAGCTATTGGCTTTGATCTAACCTGGAGCGCGCCAAAGGAAGAGCTGTTAAGGGAGCTTCTTAATAAAGGAAGTATATATTATGAGTTATTCTTACATGATGATCTAGAATTAATTGACGAAAAGGGGGATTTAATAAAAGTATTTAAAGTAAGTCTTGAAAATGGCAATATAATTGTTGATACACATGCTGGAACATCGGGGTCAACCACACCGGCAGCTATAAGATATAATCCAGGTAAAGAAACTTTTACAATGGAAAAGGTAGTTTTAAAAAAGACCAGGATAGATCAGTGGGAAAAGATAGAGATTACAGATGATAATAAAGATTATGACAATGGTAAAGCAACAGAATATCCTAGTTTTGGGGGGAAGGATACTATGCTTGCTAAAGAGGTGCCAGGTATATATTATATGACTATGAGGGCATTTTATGAATCAGACCCTGGTGATGATGGTAAAAGAGCACCAATGGGAATAAGCCCCACATCCGGTCCTAAATCTATAACCATTAGCCCACTTGAAGAGGTTATACCAGTTTCTACGAGGATAGAATCTAAGCATTCACCAGTTGAAGATGACAAAGATATAATTAGACAATCATTTTCATGGAATAATGTAAATTTAGATAGGTACAAAAAGCAAATGCTAGACCCACTAGATCTCGCTATAGGTGGTAAAGGCAAGGGTGTTTATGAGCTTTACCTATACCAGAAGGTGGACGGTAAGAAAATAGATGAAAAAGATTTAGAAAAGATTATGCCAGTGGCAGAAAATTTAGAAGATGAATTTTATGATTTAAAAGATAAAGATATTGAAAATCTACGAAAAGGGGAGATTATTCGTTTAGACTATAATGGCCTTTCTAATCAAGGAATGAATACTATACTCCTAAACAATTTAGATCCTAACCAGGTTTATTATATGAGCATTAGAGTAAGACTTGATATTAAGGATAAGGATGATAAAGACCCTGAACCAAGATATTCAGTACTTTCAAAAGAGCATAGTTTCACAACCTACACCAAACCAGATGAGCCAAGTCCAGGCGAAAGGGTTCCACCGGTGCCAGAGGATTTAGAACTTATTGAACAGCCCAACAATACAACAGCAAAAATAGGCTGGAAGGCACCAGAATATACTATGCAAGAGGGTGAAAAGCTATACTATGAAATGCTAAGAATAGACTCTAGAGTTATGGCCAAAGAAGAAGATAGTAGGTTATTTGAAATTGAAAAGCTAATAAAAGATGATAAAAAAGATGAACTTCATGGATGGAGAACTAAGAATACACTAGTAGAAGAATATAAGAAGATATCTGATAAATGGGTAGAGGCAAGCCCTCAGCAGGCGAGTAATAAACTTCAACTTGAAGATGATAAGCTTAAACCTAATGAAATTTATTATTATTATGTTCGTACTGTATTAGTTGTAGATGGTGAAGAAGTATATTCATCATGGGTGGGAATTCCAGTAACTACAGACCCTATTCAAAAGCCAATTAACCTTAAGGTAGAGCATAAGGATGATTATTCACATGATACTAAAAGGGAGATTGTTGTAAGTTTTCTAGCACCTATACCTAAAGGGGCAAGGGTTCCTGGAGACTATGACTTTGACATTGCTGTTCAAGGAGAACTTGATGATGGTTATAGGCTAGATTATCCAGTAACAAGACTTACATCTAAAGAAGATAATGAAAATATACCAACAGGCTATCAACATTTTGTATACAAAATTAGAGACCTTAAGCCAGGCAGAAGATACGATATTAAGGTTCGTACTATAGATAAAACTATGGATATGGTAAATAATCAGTATCCTAAGTCTCTATACTCAGGCAGGGTAACTACAAGGACAGAGTTTGACCAAGACGAGCAAGATAAGGACGATAAATTTGCAGAGTACCTAAAGTATTTTGAAGATAAGGTTGAAGCACTTCGGAGGAAACCATACTGGACGCTAGAAGATAGCAGAGGTAATTTTGCAGTAAAATATCGAAGCAATTATATAAATTCACAGATAGCTAGTTCAAAGAGCTATGGATTAGTTACTAAAGCAGAGACGGCAGACCTTACCTACTATATGCCAGCAAGTGTAATAACAAACTCAAACCTTAGTAAGACTAGCCTTGAGATTAAGCAAGGAAATATGACCTATTCAGTTAGGCCTTACACTATAACAAGTGAACTTGAAGAGCTTAAAGAGGTACTTAAAGAAATTGAAGAAAAACGAATAGATGATTACTACATTTCCTTCAGCTTTAGTCAAAGACCTAATAGTAGTATAGGAGATATTTTAACAGCAGATATAATAGTAGGTGCAGAACTAGTAAGGCTAAAAGATGATGATATATTTATAGACGATGATATTATGATAGCCTTAAATAAGGAAATTGAAAGAGAAACAGCACACTATATAGATGACCTTGAAAAAGCCTTAGATAGGGGAAGAATCCTTGATGAAGACTTAGATATCATTGTTAATAGATCTATAGAAGAGATTGAAAGAAGACATCAAAGAGAAGCTAAAAGAATTGTAGATAGGGCTAGTAGTAAGATAATATCTATAGATAAGTGGAAAAATAGTATGCTTATTATGGCTACTATTGATGGAAGGGCTTCAGCAACAGGATATAAAAAAGGACGAATAGATGAAGCACTTACCACATTTAATATTGGAACCGGCTACGGAATAGAAGTTAATGAACCTGGAATATATGTATTTAAGGGGCAGAAAATAAATGTTCCTGTTATTCCAGAAATAGGGGATACAGGAGATTTAATAGTTAAATACCAACTAACAGACTTTTTTGGTGTAAATGGAAATATTAATCCAAATGCTACCGTAAGTAAGCGTAATGTTTTGGGAGCTATGGCAAGGGTTCTAGGAGCGCCAAGAGGAGCGGACTACAACCAATATCTAAAACAACAAGGTATTAAGGGAATAAATAATATTGCTATGGATTTACCTCTTAAAAAAGGCGAGGGAATTTACCTTGTAATGCAGGTATATGAAAAGGTCCATAAAAGGCCAATAAGTTCAGTGCATATAAAAAATAGAAATGCGGTTCCCAATCTCCAGCAATTTAACCAAATGCATAGGCCGTATGTTTTAGTAGCAGTTGACTCTAAATTTATAAGCCAAGGTAGTGGTATAGGTCCTAATGACCATATCCAAACCAAGGATGTACTTCAAATGCTAGATAATATAATGAAAGTAATAAGGTAGGAGGAGAACAATGAAAAAAAGAATAACAGCATCAATTTTAGCATCAATATTATTTATGTCCTTACTGCCTTATGAGGTTTTTGCAGATTTGCAGGCACCAGTAAGAGAAATTTCAAAAAACCCAGTAATAGGACATAAGATTGAAATGGGTACAATGATTCCTGAGGTGAAAATTGGCTTCCTAGAATCAAAGCCATCGGGCATTCCAGATACTAAGCCAGGAGTTAAAGATGGAAGTGTTGAACATACAAACTTCCTATATCAAGTATGGATGGATGAATATCCAAGTGGTAAGAAGGGTTTAAGATATCCAGATTCTCCTCAGAATCTAAATTATTTTGGAGATCAACCATCAGGAGTGGATGACTATAAATGGATTCCTATAATTAGTAAAATAGAGAATGGAACCCTTTATAAGATGGAAGTAAGGCCTTTTCACAACCATCTTTATGATCGTGGTGAAGAAGGGATAATACCAGAATATGCACCGCCAACTGGTGCTGCCCATCCTTATGAATATGTCCTTACTGACTTTGATACAAGGATAGAGGGGAAGGCTGGCGGCCTTGAAATAAGCTGGGAAGATACAGGATATGGGGGGATGGAATATCAAATAGGCTACATCCAGGGAAACTATGAGGGCGGAAAACTAAGTGAAATTAAAGAAGAAAGTGCAGAACATAGGTTTTCCTACATAACTATAAGGGCTAATGACCCCGGACTAGAAAGATATAAGGACTCACAAGGGAAGAATAGATTTAAGTACACTATTAGCGGGGGAGATATAGCTATGGGGCAGATTTACTCTGCCTATGTAGTTTCAGCAACGGATAGTATTGAGGGTAAACCTATTTTAAGAAATAAAACAAATCCTAGAATAGTAACTGCAACTACAGAAATAGGTTTAGATGTTTTCAATAATGGTAAAAATATAAGGTTAGAATGGGATGGCCGAATAGCTGAGGGAGCAGGCGGAACAGGTGGCTATAGCCTGAAAAAGACAGAAATTATAGAATATGCAGGTGGTAGGGAAGATGGAGATATTATTGCTACTTTACATGGTAAAGAAGGAGCAAGGCTAGGATATTATGAATATAGGGAGCCTAAGGAAAGTACTTATTACCAGCTTATTTTTACCTACGAGTTGGCAGGTAAGGAATTAGTAGCTAAAACAGCCAAGGTCCTATATGTCCCTGGTGAACTAAGAACTAGGCCGGCTACACCAGAAATTCCAAAGCCCATAGGTCCTAATATAGTTGTAGAATCTGATAATAAAAGTCAATTTTTATTACCAGGGGATAGTCTGTCAGATGTTCCCAATATAGATTTGTGGAAGCACGATCATACCTTCCATGCCAATATGGTAACATCACCAAATCTTAACTTTGTTTGGTCAGCCTATAAGGAAGATTTATCACTCCTTTACGATATATGGGTTACAGATGATATTGGAATTACCATGTCAGATGCAGTGCCTATTATACAAGATTTATCATTTAACAATGGGCAAAATGCCCAAGATGTTCTTTACAATAGGGATAGGGACGAAGTAATCGGATTCAAGCATACCTTAAGAGAATACTACAATTCTGATATGCAAAGATTGCCACTTACACCTAATAAGGTTTACTATATTAAGATAGTTGCCAAGAAGCCATATGGAAGTGAATATGAACCTTCGCTGCCAGCTGTAGTAACTATATTATTTGGTCCAGATGGGGAAGTTTTTGCCCCGCCAACCATAAGTAAACCACCACTTAAGATAGCACCAGAAGGTGTGGGTACAACATCTATTACCCTTTCTTGGTTAGAAATATGGAATGAAATAATGGCAAGGGATTTTAAAAAATACCCAAAAGACCAGCAAGACAAGGCTAAGGAGTGGAACTCTAAAGTTTATACTAGGAAATCCACAACAGGCCCTAGCATACTTTTTAAACATGAAGAAGGTGCAAGGGAGCATATCCTAGCAAGAAAAGATGATATAGGAATTATCAAAAATATAGTTGGCCATGATTACTATGCTAAAAACTATATAGATAGGACTGTAAATCTTGGTAAGAATGTAAAGTATGAATATAAATACATGCCTTATGAGGAGATATTACAAGGCCTTGCAGCCTATAATGCAACTACCAATAATAAGAAAGATGTAGAAGGCTATATTGAAATGCTTATGAAAAATGAGCAGGACCCAGATCAGGATTATGGATGGAAGGATATAAATCCTAAGGCAGTAGAGGATGAGCACTACACAAGCTGGAGGCAGCACACCCAGGATAATCTAAAGCCTAATACAAGCTATGTATTTTTTGTAAGACCATACTCTTATGATTATGATGGTGCTAAGCTTCAGGCATCCCTGCCTACCTGGATAGTAGGGACAACCCTGCCAGATGGAGAGATGGAAGAGGGTAAGCCAACTGTTCCAGTTTTATCCTTACATGGCAAGGGAGATACCCATATTTCCGTTGAATGGAAATACAATAAGGCCTTTGACTATGAGATAGTATATAGCCGCCTAGAAGATCCAGACAAGGCTATAGTGTGGCCTTTTGAAATAAGCGAAGATGTTACAGATCCAAACTATGTTGAAGACGGAGGAACTGCTGTTGTTGAAATAGACGGCCTGTTCCCAGATACCACATACAATGTATGGATCCGGGCTAAGCAAAAGAAGGGTAATCAGCTATCAGCCTGGAGTAATCCAGTTACAGCAAGGACAGATTTATTAGGAGCCCCAACTGCCCCAGCAGGACTTGGAATTGCCTCCTACAATAGTATTTTAGAGGTAGGAAGGGATTTTAAACCAGTTGAAAGTAATCATATTACTGTAGAATGGGAAAGAAATGGGCCTGATAAAGACCTAGATAATACAGATCAGGGCGGGAAGAATGTGGAAAAGCAGTATTACTATTTAATAGAAATTGCAGATAACCCTGAATTTCTAGATAGAAAAAGTGCCTTAGTTGGTCATGATACAGTAGGAAGTAAAGAAGGAAATGCAGAAATACTTTCAAGAACTATGGTGTATTTTGATGAACTTATAGCTAATAGGCCATATTATGTAAGGGCCAAAACCAGACTAATAGCCTATGATAATGAAAATAACAGAGAAATTGTTATGGAATCAGATTATACCCCATTTATCAGGATAATAACCAAGCCATCCCAAGAAGAATATGATGGCGAGGATAAGATGAATGAAGTAATATACCCTGAGAAGATTGAAGAAAGCTATGACGGAGAAACTTGGATTTATGAAATTATGGATACCCAAAAAGTAATCGATGAAATGGTAAGGGGAGATGAATTTAGGTACCTTATTCCAGTTCAAAAATACAGAGGGATACATGATGCAAAATATAGGGTTATCCGCATACCACAACCTCTTATAAGTTCCCTAATAAGGCGAAGAATGGAACTAGAGATTAGGACCAATATACTTGATATACAAATACCAGCCAAGGCCCTAGAGGCTTCAATGATGAAAACAAGTGCAGATGGAATGGTAGAATTCGTTTTTGAAACCTTAAGCCCTGACACCCTGCATGGCATGAGTATGGGGTATGAGTATGGTTTTCTTTCAAGACCAGAAAAAATGAGTATAACTAGTAAGGGAAGTAGGGGGATAGTGCCCATAACTACTGTAGATGCATTAATGAAAGTTAGGATCAATATGCCTTATCAGCATGATTATATGTATAGGAATCTTGGTGGTTACACCTACGATACTATAAGCGGACAGTGGAAAAAGGGCAATCATACTTTTGATAAGAATAAGATGCAACTAGTATATACAACAGGTTCCATAGGAAGCTACGCAGTATACGAAAAAAGTCGTTTGCCAGTTTATGATGGAAGCATGAGTCCATCTATGCAAAATGTTGTTAGTAAGTATGATATTGTAGGACTTGGTAGTAGGTACACACCAAGTAGCCAGGTTAGAACACCAGAGTATATTAATATTATGCTCGGAATAGCAGAAAAGAAAGCTCAAATTCACCCTGATGCTGGTTTAACAAGTAGCCAAATAAGTAGGGCAAGTAATTCAGGCTTATATACTGGAAATGTTAATTCAGCCCTAACACAAGAAGCTGCTATAAGTGGGGTTGTTAAGCTTTACGAATTAAGCCATGGTATAGCTATTAGACCTCAGACCAATAGAAGTGTAAGCAATATATCAAGTAGCTATAGGACAAATATCCAAAAAGCCTATACAATAGGTCTTATTGATAATATACAGCCTAAACAAGCAATAAACTATAGGCAGCTATTTGATCTTATAGAGCAAGTAATAGAATAAAACTCAAATTCCTCATACTTAGTATGGGGAATTTTTATCTTTATAAGTAATTTAGTAAAAGTGAAAATAAGGTGAATAGATATCTGGTAATATAATATACTAGTACTAGCTAAGGGGGTGGTTGGTTGAAGAAATTAGGGCAGATAATAATAGCTTCCATAGTTGCAATTATCCTTATTCCAGGGGCTATAACTGCTGTAGTAGGGAACAATATGGAGTTGGATAAGTATGAATTGCTAGATGAGAAAAAGCAGGAAAGCATAGAAGGGGAGCAGCTATCACAAGAAAGGCTTATAGGCATAGTTGCTAAGGAAATACCCATAGAGCATCATGAAGAAGCCATAAAATCCCAGGTTGTAATGGCAAGATCCTATATAGCTTTAGGGAAGGGACAGGAAAAGGCATATATGACTATAGATGAAATGAAGGAAATATGGGGAAACAACTACAGGAAAAACTACACAAAGATTCAAAAAGCTGTAGAAGATACAAAGAATCTTATACTTACATATAATAATGAACCTATACAGGCCGTATACCATATGCAAAGTGCAGGTATAACCCAGGATCCTATGGAGGTGCTAGGCCTAGAAATTCCGTATATAGAAAGCGTAGAAAGTAGGTGGGATGAAAAGTCAATAGATTTGCTTAAGGAAAAAACATATAGTCAGGAAGATATTAGTAATAGGGTCAATCAAAAATTGGGGGAACCTATATTAGAGGCCTATGATTTAGAAGCACAAATCCAGATTATAGAAAGGACCAAGGGTGGATATGTTAAATCAATTCAGGTAGGAAGTAAACTTATGAGTGGCGAGGAATTTAAAAACACACTAGGCTTAAGGTCCAGCTGCTTTATGATAGAGTATCAGGGAAAGCAGGTAAGGATAATAAGCAAGGGATTAGGTCACGGAGTAGGCCTTAGCCAGTACGGAGCTAATGAAATGGCTAAGGAAGGCAAAGACTATAAGGAAATTTTAAAACATTACTTCCCCAAAGCAGATATAAATTACCAAAAATAAGATGAAATTTCTTAAATGTGTATAAAAAGCATATCCTCCGGCAATAATGTAATAAAAGTTGGAGGTGTTACTAGAATGTTAAATGAAAAAAGAACATTTAAAGAATTTATTAAAGGTAATGGTTTTTATGTAATTACAGGGGTGGCCCTAATTGCGGTTGTAGTAACGGCAATGATTGTACCTAAGAAGGGTGAAGGTAAGGTTGATAAGGAACCTGAAAGGTATGCAGATAAGCAACAAGTTGATGCAGCTGAAGATATAAGTGAACTTAGGATACCCACAGTGGAAAGTAGGATGGACATAGAGGACGAGATGTCAATTGGTATGGAAACCAATGATAATGAGCCGGTAGTTGAAATAGAAGACAAGCCAAAAGCAGACGAAGAAGAAATAACTTCAGAAACTTTTAGTTCTACAACTACCGAGAAAGATGAGATATTTCATTCAGATGATGAACTATTTTCCTGGCCAGTAGATGAGAATATTATATATGATTATTCTGATAATGATGTTGGTAGGTCATTTATGAATCCTACCCTTGATAGGACCATGAGGACCTTTGGCCTATTCTTAAAAACTGAAGAAGATACCAAGGTAAAGGCTGCAGCAAGTGGTAAGGTCCTATCTGTATCAGAGTACCCTACTACAGATATACCATCTAAGATGGATTATCCTCAAGTAGGTACAGCAGTAATTGTAGACCATGGTAACGATTGGAAAACTGTCTATGGTCTTCATACAGGTAAGGCTTTAGTAACTGCAGGCGATACTATAAGTGCAGGAGATGTAGTTGGATCAGTAGGTAAGCCAAGTAAAGATTTTAGCCTAACAGGACCTAACTTATATTTTCAAGTTCTAAAGAACGATACTCCTGTTAACCCTAAAGATATGCTAAGATAGACATTCAAAATCATAAAGCCCCCCTTAATAACATATATATCTAACAAGAGTTGTGTTAA
>JAAYSX010000008.1 GCA_012518255.1 Candidatus Epulonipiscium sp.
ATTCATTGAATATAAGTTCCCCAGGCTATCATACATTTTTATTTGCACTGGTATTTCTTTCCCATCAACTGCATCTGCAATATTAAGATTTCCTACAAGCTCTACCTTACTAGTTTGTGCTGGCGGAGCTGTCTTGTTTTGCGGACTATCTAGTCTTAAGGGGCTTACATTAGATCTTATTATTTCCTTGCCTGCTGCATCTGCCTGCCAGCCCATTACCTTCATACCATTAGGTATAATAAGGTTTCCATCATCGTCCTTACGAAGAGCCCCTGCCCTTGTAAAGTACTGACCACTTGCATCACCAACTACCATAAATCCATCACCATCTATCATAAGGTCAAAGGGATTATCTGTCCTTTGGGCTGCACCTTGTGTCATTAACATATCTATTGATGATACGTTAACCCCAAGTCCTACCTGCATAGGATTAAGTCCGCCCCTGCCTGTTTCATCATTGGCAGAGCTTGCGCTTTGCAAGGTCTGGCTAAATACTTCATTGAATGTTACACGTTGGGATTTGAAAGCTGTTGTATTAACATTTGCTATATTATTTCCTATAACGTCCATTTTTGTTTGGTGGGTACGCAGGCCTGAAACTCCTGAATACATTGATCTCATCATAATTATTACCTCCATATTATGCCGCATCATCTTTTCAATCAGTCCAAGATGTAGCTTCCTATCGGGTCCAGCTATATTATTACGGCTCCATCAATATTTGTAAATACATTATCTTTTGTATCTTTTAAGTCAACCACTGTAATTACTGTATTATTTGTAACACTTACAAGATAGGCATGATTATCTTCTAGTATAAGCCCTTCTTTAATGTTTTTACTTCTAGCCTTATTGGTTGCTGCTTGCAATTTATCTTGTAATTGCTTATTATTTATAATCCCAAGTGATCTCATCCTAAAATCTGCATGCTTTGAATACTTAAGATCTTCTTTTTGCTGTAGTTTATCTTGCAATACATTATTAAAGGATGTTTTATTATTTACTGGTTTTCTTACCTGCTTTAAATCCTTATTGCCTGGTAATATAGGAGTTATATTGTGAGCATTTATTTTGTGAATCATTACAATAACCTCCTTCATGCTTGTTATTTAGATACTTCCTCAAGGTTATCAAAAGGTATAAGTTCTCCATTTATTGATACTTGTATCTTATCATCTATTACAAGTAAATAATCAACAATACCTTCTATAAGTTTTTCATTGCCTTCTTCATCTATTATTGTAGCCTTAGCTTGTTTACCTGTAATTGTAGGCTTTTCAATAACACTATTAACATCTTCCACAGAAAGTATAACTTCATTTGCAGCCGAACCTATAACAATATGTGGTTCTCCTGCCTTCATAACAATCCTTTGTACTTCGCCTTCATAAATATGGTTTTTACCTGTATCCTTATCTTTTATAGTTGCTTGAACTGTTTTTCCTATAAGCTCAAATCCTGATGTTATTCCTGTATCATTAATTAAGCTTGGATCAATAACACTTTCTACATCTTTAAGTTCTATTTCCTTACCATTAACTAGTAGGAAGTTTTTATTATTCCTAATTATTACTCCATCTACCTTCCCAACAACTGCTTCTAATTGGTTTGTAGCTGGGTCCTTATAAATTGCCTCTACTACCTTGCCTATCAAACCATGGGCATTAGAGCTTTCCATACTTGCACTTATATTCATCATTTGTTCAAGTGCTGAGAACTGAGCCATTTGGGCCATAAACTCTTGGTTATCCATGGGGTTAAGAGGGTCCTGATATCTTAGCTGGGTAACTAAAAGCTGCATAAAGGCGTCCTTATCTAGGTCATTTTGAGGCTTTCTGCTTGTTTTATCTGAACTTATGCGTTCATCATCTGGGCTTACATAGTGCATTCCCTTTACTGTACTCATTAGGATTTCTCCTTTCTATGCTATATAGTCTACTTCACTATCTATACTACCTAATTGACTACTGGCTTGCTTTTCTTCCTGGCCTATATCTTCGTTCATAATATTATCTATAATATCCGATATATTTCTTTTGACCTTTGGCCTAGAAAATTCCTGGCTACTTTCTCCTTGATTTTGTTCTACTGTTACTTCAAGTTCATCAATAATAAGTCCTTTTGCCTCAAGGGTTTCCCTTAGTTGCTGAATGTTTTGTTCAAGTACTTCCTTAGTCTTATCACTTTCAACTTTAAACTGGGCTGTCATAAGTCCTTGCTTTGAAACCACTTCCATAGTAAGCTTGCCAAGATGTTCTGGTTTTAACTGTATATTCATCATTGGATTTTCATCTACAGTTGCTACTTTAATCTTTTCTACTATTTGGTCTAATACAAGTTTAGAATTGACTATCTCTCCGTAACTTGACCTAGCTTCAGTAAGATTACTTATTCCATCGTTGTTTATCTGGAATGCATCTTCTACTGCCTGATATAAGTTGCTAGCAAAATCATTGGCTAGGTTATCTTGATTTGTGGTAAATCCTTCATTTCCTTCAAATAATTGCTCGCCATCTACGGCCTGCAAGTCTTCTTCAACTAGATTTTCTGTCTTTGACTTTGAATCTAAAACCTTGCTAGTATCTTCTAGCTTTTTTTCATTAACTGTACCTGGGGCCTCCTCCAGATTTGTTGGAGTGCCTTCTTTAGGATTACCCACTTTATTGTCTTCTAGAACTTCATTTAATTCAAAAACTGGTCTCTCTGTTAATATTTCTTCTTCAGCTTTTACTTCCAATTTTAGTAGTGAACTTTCTTCTAGCATTGATTTTATCATTGTAATATCAGATACTATTCCTGGAATTTCTAGCAAATCCATAGGATCTTCTAGTTTATATACTTCAACCATTAGTTTTTGAAGGTTATCTCCTTGTAATAAGTCAGCAAGGCCTATTTGCAAAGCTTCTAATATTTCCCCTAACTCTTGGGGTGTTATTTGTAGTAAAGCTGCTATGTCCTCCATAACTTGTATTACTTGCTCTTCATCTGGCATTTCTTCTGCTATAATTTCTTCAGATTCAGCAATTTCTTTACTAGTAGTATCATTAGTGTCCTTATTAATTTTTTCTGACTTTGCTTCTTTATTTACCTCTACTTTGTTATTATCTGTTCTTTCTTTTCCTTTTTCTTTGTTTATCTCATTTTTACTTTTAGAATTTTCTTCCTGGTTTTTTTGTGTTTTTTCAAGTGTTCTAGAAAAATCTTCCTTGCTACTACTTGTTTTGCTTAGATTTGCTTGTTGCATGGTATTTACTTGGCTAAATTCAAACATCGTAGCCTGTACATTCATATTATTCCTCCTTTCTATTCTGGTGATAATTGTTTAACTACTCTTGCTGCTATTTGAGAATCCATTTCATCTAGTATGGCTGATGCACTTTCTGTTTCCATATTAGAAAGTATAGAAATTATTATATCCATATCTGTTTGAAATAGATTTTCTAACACTTTGGCTGCACTGGATTCATCCATTTCAGAAATAAGTAGGGAGTATTGTCTTTGCTCCTTAGTCATTTCCTGGGTCCTAATAATATTTGAATAGGCTTCCTGTGCATTTTCTGGATACATTTGCTGATAATATCTCATAAATTCTTCTTCATTTAATGTTGCAACATTTTGGTCAAATTCATATTTATCTTCCCTAAACTGGGAATACTCATCCTCAAAAACCTCTAAATCTGCGATTTTATTTTGTAAATCTACAATTTCATCAGCCTGTACCTCTATCTCTTCTTGGGCCATTTCCAATTCATTTTCTTGATTTTCTATAATTGCAATTAGTTGTTCTTTAGTATGGTCCGCATACAAACCTTTTGCCTTTGTTTTAGGTAGTATATGTCTTACAATAGGGACGTTTTTTATTTTAGGCTCTAAATATTTACTTGATACTTTGCCCACATCTAATTTTACAATTACTAGTATAATAGCTATAAATACTATTAAGATTATTGGTAAAGTAAACTTCTTTTTCTTTTTACCCCTTACAGGCTCCATATCTTCTAAGATTACCTGATCCATACCTATATTTACATCCTCCATTGTATCACCTCACTTATTTAACTTTGGTTAAAAGTAAAGCTTACAATTTCATCTATCACTTGTTGCTCTACCTTTTTTTCTTCTTCTATAAATTCTTCGAACTTCTTCTCCCTCAGTACCTCTAGTGTTTTTTTATTTTTCATAGCATCTAATAATTGTTTTCTTTGTTCCTCAGTTTTATTTTCTGCCTTTTCCACTTTAACTGTTGCAAGTTTATGTTCTTCCTCCAAGTACATTTGGTAATTTTGTTGCAATCTTATTTTATTTGGTTCTATATTTTCACTTATACTAGCCTTAAATTTATCCCTACTAGTCTTTAAGGATTTATTTATCTTAGACTTCTTTTGCTTTTCATACTTTAACTTTTCTAGTGCCTCAGCATATTCTTTTTGTTTTATATTCTCTTCTTGCTCTCTTAAGTTTAGGATATTTTCAAGTTCATATTTGAAACCAGACATTATATCCCTCCTTATTCTTTACAGGTATTTTTTAGAAGTTCTATAGTTTCATTGTAATCAAGGCTTTCTCCAATTTGCTGCTGTAAAAACTCTGTTATAATAGGGTTTTTATTAATAGCTTCGTCTATATCTGGGCTGCTTCCTTCTACATAGGCACCTATATTAATTAGGTCTTCTGATTCCTCATATACAGCCAGATGTTTCTTAACTTCCGATGCTGCCGCCCTATGTTCATCACTTGTGATATCTCCCATAACCCTTGATATACTTTGTAAGACGTCTATTGCAGGGAAGTGATTCCTATTTGCCAGTTTTCTTGACAGTACCACGTGGCCATCAAGTATACCTCTAACTGTATCTGTAACGGGTTCATTCATATCATCCCCATCTACAAGTACAGTATATATTCCTGTTATGCTACCTGTTTCTGAGTTCCCTGCCCTTTCTAGTAGCTTGGGCATTACTGCAAATACTGATGGTGTATAGCCCCTTGTTACTGGTGGCTCTCCTATGGCAAGTCCTACTTCTCTTTGTGCCATTGCAAACCTCGTTACTGAATCCATAAGTAATAGAACATATTTACCTTGGTCTCTAAAATATTCGGCTATTGCTGTAGCTGTTTGGGCTGCCTTAATCCGGATAAGAGCTGGCTGATCTGATGTGGCTACAACCACTATAGATCTTTTTAAACCTTCAGCCTTTAAATCATTTTCAATAAACTCCCTTACTTCTCTTCCCCGCTCCCCTATTAAGGCTATAACATTAATATCTGATTCTGAGTTCCTTGCAATCATACCCATGAGTGTACTTTTCCCCACCCCACTACCTGCAAACACACCTATCCTTTGGCCCTTACCTACAGTTAGCATACCATCTATGGCCTTAACACCTAGCGGCATAACTTCTGTAATTCTTTGCCTTGATAAGGGATTAGGTGGTTGATTACTTATATCAACGTAGTCGGTAGGTACTATTATATCATTAGGGTCTAATGGTTTCCCTTGCCAATCCACAACCTTACCCAATAATTCTTCGCCAACTCCTACCTGCAACGTAGTGCCTGTTGCCTTAACTACACTTCCTACACCTATACCCTCTGTTTCACCAAGGGGCATTAATAACAGATTCTTATCTCTGAAACCTACTACCTCGGCGTAAACCCCTTCATCAGGATTTTGCTGGGAAACAATATAACATAAATCTCCAACACTGCACATGGGACCTATAGATTCAATAGTTAAACCTACAACTTGATTAACATAGCCAAATTTCACTATATAATCTTTATCAAATATAGGATCGTATTTTTTAAAATCTATCATTATATCCCTCTATCCTTTATTACAAATTAGGCGTAGTTGCTTTTCTACTTCCAAAAGACTTTCGTTAACATTACATTCCAAGCTTCCAAAAGGCGTCTCTACAAGACAAGTGCCTTTTTCTAGATTAGGATCCTTAAAAAACTTAAGGTTTTCAGGATTACTTATAGCTTCTGTAATTATATCTTGCTTCTCTATAACATAGTCATAATCTTCTGAAGGTACTTTGATACTTATTTCTGAGTCCTGAATATCAGAAGAAATTTCCTTTATGGCCTTATTAACTAAAAGTATAATTATATCCTTATTATAGTTTAGTTCCTCACTAATAATCCTATTACTAATTCCTATAATCATTTCAATGATTTCTGGTTCAGTTTGTTTAAGAATTCTTATTTTTTCTTCTTTGGCTTCCTTGAGGACTTCCTTTGCTTCTTCTATTAATTGATTTGCTCCATTTTGTCCTTCATTATAACCTTGCTTATATCCCTCTTCTTTGGCTATTTCTAAAGTTTGTAAGGCAGCTTGCTCACTTTCTATTGATGCTTGATTCAGAATTTCTTCTGCCTGTCTTTTTGCTTCTTCTACTATATTGTTTGCCTGTAACTTTGCCTTTTTAACTTCTTTTTTTATTTTTTTCTTTTCCTTTTCATGGTTTTTTTCTTCATCTTCTATAGGAAAAGCTTTTTCTTCTTCTGGAACTGGGTATCCACTTGTGTTCGGAATCTCAAATATTGACTGGCTACGTATTCTTTGCCCTTTTATAATATTAGACAACTATCTCATCTCCTCCACCACGTGAAATAATAATCTCCCCAGTTTCTTCTAGTTTTCTTATTATATTAACAATATTCTGTTGCGCTTCTTCAATTTCCTTAATTCGTTTTGGTCCCATGTATTCTAGGTCTTCTGCTATCATAGTAGCAAGTCTTTGTGATATATTACTAAATATGACTTCTTTAACCTCTTCATTAGAACCTTTAAGTGCAATTGCAAGTTCATGATTATCAACTTCTCGTAGAATCCTTTGTATTGACCTATTATCAAGTGTAAGAATATCTTCAAATACAAACATTTTCTTCTTAATGGTTTCAGCAAGTTCAGGATCATCCATATCCAATGTTTCCATGATATTTTTCTCTGTTCCCCTATCTACAAGGTTAATAATTTCAACAATAGAATCTATACCTCCAACAGTTGTATAATCTTCTGTTACCAGTGAGGATAATTTCTTTTCAAACTCCCTTTCAACTTCTTTAATTACATCTGGAGATGCCCTGTCCATAAGTGCTATTCTCCTTGCAACATCTGCCTGTTTTTCACTACTTAAGGATGCTAGTATCCCTGACGCCTGGCTTGGCTTTAAGTAGGATAAAATAAGTGCTATAGTTTGCGGATGCTCATTTTGTACAAAGTTGATCAGCTGACTAGCTTCTGTTTTACGTGCAAAGTCAAATGGTCTTACCTGTAAGGAAACAGTTAACCTATTAATAACATCCATTGCATTTTCTGGTCCCAGTGCTTTTTCTAATATTTCTTTTGCATACTCTATGCCACCTTCGGCTATATATTGTTGTGCCAGGCAAATTTCATAGAATTCCTCTAGTACATCTTGCTTATCCTGTGGTGAGATTGCCCTTATATTAGCAATCTCTAATGTTAATTGCTCTATTTCTTCTTCTTTTAAATATTTAAATATATTTGCTGCTTTTTCAGGCCCTAATGTGATTAGGAGCATGGCAGCTTTTTCTCTTCCAGTCATTGTACTTGTTGCCACTTATCATCACTCCCATTCATCATCAGCTAACCAATTTCTTAACAAGCTTGCTACAGCTTCTGGTTTTTCATCTACAAACTTCTCTATCTGCTTCTTGACTTCTAAATCCTCACCATATTCAATATCTTCAAGTGGTGGTTCTTGTAGCTCCTTAGCTGTTTGAAGCATATCTTCAACTTGAAGCTCTGGATCAAGCTCTACTACTTCCTTAGGACTTGTAAATTTATAGATTGCAAAACCTAGTAAAATTAGGAAGACCACTAGAAGTATATATGGTATATAGTCTTTGGGTGACATTTTAAATACTTCGGAATCTATAAATACAGGTATTTCAAAACTTTGTAAGGCTACATTTTGTAATCCTGTTGCTTTTTGTATAGAATCTATCATCATTTCATCAACAGGTAATACAGCCTGTTCCTTATTAAGTTCTTTAAATTCTTCCCAACTTTGCCCTGGCGGTAAAGTTGGTTCAACTTCCTCTTGTATATATTCTTTGTTCCTAAAAGCATGTATTGCAATAGATGACTCATTAACGTCAACCTTGCCTACAGCCTTGGTTGTGTTTGATACAGTTTTATCAACAGCATATTCTGTATCCTTTGAATCACTTTTAGATTCCCCAGCACCCCCACCACCTATTACATAGTTTGGTATGTCGCCGGCATTAGGCAAGTCACCAGGTTCTGCCCCTGTTTGGGTATTAGATGAGGAGCTAGATGTTGTTTTTTCATCAGTAATAATACCCTTATTACTATCAGGTATAGGTGATTCATAGCTTTCCTTAGTTTCTATATACTGATCATAGTCAAATACAAGGTTTGGGCTAACTCTTACATCGTCATACATTTTACCCATAAGTTCAGCAACCTTATTCTTAAGATCTTGTTCTGCTAGAATTTTTTGCTCCTGCTTACTAGAATAATCGCCGTTTAATTCAGCATCATCTCCCACATATAAGTTATTACCCTCTGTGTCTATAATATTAATATCCTGCAAATCAAGATTTTTAACACTCCTAGATACAAAGTTAGCTATACCATTAACCTGCTTATTTGTAAGTGGGTCTGATAATTCAAGTATTACTGCTGCAGTGGCTTTTTGTTTTGATTCTAAAAAAGAATTGTTTTCATCTGGAATTACTAAATTTACTTCCGCCCTCTCAACATTTTCAATAATTTCTAGGGCAGTAGCCATTTCATTTTCCGTAGATTTATGTAGTTTTACACGCATTTCCGATTCCGTCGTAGACATAGTATTGTTTAAGGCGTCATCAAAAAGGAATCTCCCTTTTGGTATATCCTCCCTAGCCATAATTAACTTTGACTTATTTAGGTCCTTATTTTCAACTAAAATTGTTCTTCCATCATCTTTTAGCTGATAGGATATTGATTCAGCATCCAGTACTTCTGTTGCCCTATTTGCCTGCTTAGAGTCTAAATCCCTCATTAAAGTGACCATCTTAGGTTTGTTAAAAAATATTAATGATATAATTATCACTGCAAGCAGTGTTAAGGATATTGCCCCTATTTTTATCTTTTGTGGTTTTTCAAGTTCATTCCATTTTTCCGTAATTTGCCCAGACATTTGGGTAATGGCTTCTGGCATTACTTCACCTCTTTCCTATTCATATTATTATAAAGGCATCCTCATAATTTCCTTATATGATTCCACTGCCTTGTTTCTAACTTGAATAGTAAATTGAAGTAATATATTAGCCTTTTCTTGTGCAATCAAAACTTCCTCGATATTTATTGTCTTACCCATTGCAAACTCCAAAGTTTTTTGGTCTGCCTCTTGCTCTAATTTATTAGTATCTTCTATTAAGTTAATAGCAGCTTTATAAAATTGTTCGAAAACATTATTCGAATTATTATTATTTATTTTGTTTTTGCCTTCTTGTAAATTTATTGCATCTATACCTTGAATTTTATTAATCATCAAAACTCCTCCTAATTGCCTAGGCACTACCTACCTATCTCTAACGCCTTTACAGCCATGGATTTCATAGCATTCATTGCTGTAACATTTGCCTCATAAGATCTACTTGCAGAAATCATATTAACCATCTCTGATACTATATTAACATTTGGCATCTCAACATACCCTTCCTCATTAGCATCTGGATGGCTAGGATCAAAATGTAATGTGAAGGGTGTATTATCCTCTACTATGTTGGATACACGCACTCCTGCCTTAGTCTGAGCTTTTTGGCTTTCAGATAATATATTAGCAAATGACTTTGGTTCTTGTTTTTCCTCAAAAATAACTGCTTTCCTTCTATAAGGCCCCCCATCATCAGTCCTTGTAGTGTTAACATTTGCAATGTTTTGAGATATAACATCTAACCTTAATCTTTGAGCTGTAAGACCAGAAGCACTTGTATCAATTGATCTCAAAAAAGACATTTTATTCCTCCTAAATTATTGTTATTTACCTAACATTGTTTACCACGCTTTTTATTCTTTGTAGGTGCCTTGACGTTTGAGTAACTAAGGCATCATATTTTATTTTATTCTTAGCTATTTCCGCCATTTCATGATCTATATCCACATTGCTGCCATCTATCCTATGTTGAAATCCTGAATATGGAGATGTAATTTCACCGTAAAGCTTATTTACATCTAAACTATGTATATCTTTAGCCTTTTCAAGCTCTGATGTAAGAACTTTTTCAAAATTTAAATCTTTACGCCTATAACCTGGTGTATCCACATTTGCAACATTATTTGTAAGTAATTCTTGTCTTTCCCAAGATGACTTTATGGCCTTATCCATGATATTAGGCAAACTAAATATTTTATTATTGGTCATTGGCTTCCCCTTTACTTTTATATTAGTGATAATAAGATATTTTGCAAAATACATAATATAATAATTATAACCCCCGTGACAAAAAACATCAAGTTAATTCATAGATTA
>JAAYSX010000039.1 GCA_012518255.1 Candidatus Epulonipiscium sp.
CTGCTACCACTATCTAAGAAAAATAAGTGGATCACGAGCTAATAATTAATAAGAGAGTTGGGCTTACAAAGTGCAATGAAATCTATATTTTAATGCCAGATATTGAAAGCCCCAAAGATAAGGATAATAATCCCCCAGAGAAATTAAAATCAAAGCCAGGTGAAAGGAAAAATCAAACAGATATTAAGACTAATACTAATAAGACTAACTATACTAAGACTAACTTCATTCCTTCCTTCTATCCAGAAGTAAGGGATGAGGAGGAGGATAGGTTATCCCAAGGTCTGCAGTTATAATGGCATGTATGGCCATTTCTACATATTGTTCTGCCCTGCTTACATCCTCATAGCCATCTATTAATCCTAATCTACAAATTTCATAAAATAAGGCCGTAATCTACACAATCACCTAATATTAAGCAACACTAAATATATTTTTACTATTTTAAATTGTTGGGGGTCAGTCCCCACACACTTGATTTTTTCCCTTTTTGTTGATATTGGCCATTTGATGTATTCTCTAGCTGTGCACAAAATTTAAAGAAACAGTCGACTGGGAAAGGTATTTATGAATCCCGAAATCGCAAATTTAATAAAGAATTACCAGGAGAATAACGACGACGATGCCCTACTAGAAATATGGCAAAGACTTCAGCCCATATTACTTACCTACATGAAAAAATTCTATGTAACATCTAGCCAGTGGGACGATGTATGCCAGGATGCATTCCTAAAACTTCTAGAATGTGCCCAAAAATACGATCCATCCACCAAGGTCCCCTTTGAAAGCTTTTATAAAATGCAGCTACACTACTGGTTCCTAGATAGGATCAAAAAAAGAAAGCCAGACCTAGCAATTGTAGACAATAAGTGGACAGAGGGCAAAAGCATGATAGACCAAATAGTAAGTAGCAGAGGTAATGCAGAGGAAATTATAGAAAAAGAAGAAATGCTAGGAACCTTAAAGGCGGCACTAGAAACCCTTACAGAAAAACAAAAAGAAGCTGTGATAATGTTTTACTTTAAGAATAAATCCCTAACAGAAGTAGCTGAAAAACTAGGCTGCTCCTACGGCGTAGCCTCCAAGCACAAGGCAGCAGGCCTTAGAAAACTAAAAGATTTTCATAAGACCAGGGGGTAAAAAATCCCCATCCCCTATATATAGGGTAGTAGATAATAAATGAAACAAACGAAAGAGTGATAAAATGATAGAAAAAAATTTTTATAAGATGCCAAAAATATTTTTTGAGGATAGCAAGTACAAGGATATGAAAAATGACTCCAAGCTAAGCTATATGATTCTCCTAGACCTGCTACCACTCTCTAAGAAAAACAAGTGGATCAACGAAGACGGGGAATATTATGTGAAACTATCCAGAAACAAACTTATGAAAATCCTTAATGTTAAGGGCACCCAAAAGATGGCCCAGATTATGAGGGAGCTTGTAGATCACAAGCTAATAATTAATAAGAGAGTTGGCCTTACAAAGTGCAATGAAATCTATATCTTAATGCCAGATATTAAGACTAATCTCATTCCTTCCTTCTATCCAGAAGTAAGGGATGATGAGGAGGATTTTAAAACCCTTCACAAAACCTTTAGTGAAAGGCTGCATATAGATTACCTAAAAGGGCGATATGATAATACTATGGTTGATGAAATCATTAATAATATATGCCATATGTATACAAGCAATCTAACAGTAATTGGAGGGCAGGTTATCCCAAGATCTGCAGTAAGGGGAGTGCTTGATAAACTTGAAGTCCACCATATAGAACA
>JAAYSX010000040.1 GCA_012518255.1 Candidatus Epulonipiscium sp.
GATTCAGGGGACGGTTAACAATTAAAGAGTTTTTGGACCTAAATTGAATAATAACCATATGAACTTGGCAATACTCTCATAAAAGAAGATACATTAATTTAAAGGAGAGATGATAAAATGCCAAGAGCAGCTAGGGTAAAAAGCCCAAACGGTATGTACCACATTATGGTTAGGAGTTTAAGTGAATTCGATCTGTTTAGGGATGATGAAGATAAGTTAAAATACTTGGAGCTAATAGAAAAATACCAATTTAAATATGGTTTTAAGGTGTACTCCTATTGCCTTATGGACAACCATGGCCATCTTTTAATAGATTGCTTAGGAGCAGATATTTCTAAAGTTATGCATGTTATTAATTTCTGTTACGCCCAGTACTACAATAGGAAATATAAGAGGCGTGGGCCTGTTTTTCAGGACCGTTTTAAGAGCAAACCTGTTAATAATAGGAGATATTTTATAACTTTAACGTCATATATCCATAATAATCCAAAGGATATTGAGGGATACAGTGAAAATGTAGACCAATATCCTTTTTCTAGTTTAAGGGAATACCTGAATGAAACCAATAAATACGGCATATTGGACACAGGTTTTCTTAAAGAAATAATTGGATTTGATATATGCAAAAACAAGGAAAAATACCTTAAAATAATGGGTCTTAGTGACTGTGAAGAAACAGAAAATGATATTGAATTCATAGGAGAAAAAACAAATTATGTAAGTGGTAGAACAATGATTTTTAGGGATAATAAACCCGGAAAAATAATAGAATATGTTGCTGATTATTTAGGGCAAGATCCTATGTCTATTCATATAAAAAACAACCAGTCCTATACTAAACTAAGGGCGCTGAATTGTTTTTTAATGAGCTGTTTTTGTAATATTAGTCAAAGAGAAATATGCGAGATAATTGGAAATATAACTCAATCCAGGGTATCAGAATTATCCAATCTTGGGAGAAAGTATGCGTTAAAAGATGAAAAAATAATAGAGGGCTGCCTGAGTCTCTAGTTTTTTACTAAAATAAAATATTATACGTAGGTTCTAAAAAATAAAAAAAGCTAAAATACTCCGAACTAAAATATTAAATTCTAGGTTTGGAGATTTTGTTATGTAAAAAATTAATAATAATACATATGTGAGTATACATTAATTTATAATGTAATGAGTCTGCTTTGAAGTTTAAAGCGGACTTTTTATTTGGTAATTTATTTCATTAAATTAGCCAAAACTTTAGGATAAGTTTAGCTTCTTCTTGTTAACCGTCCCAAAACCAGTTAAAACCAACCCAGGGGCTTGATTTATAAAATCCTTATGTGGTAGAATAATCGAGGACAGGTTTATTGTGCATCAGTTTGTTTAAGCTGAGAGAGGGGAATGATATGGAAGAAATAAACTATTTGCAAATAATCTTAACCTTTATGGGTGGACTAGGATTATTTCTATATGGTATGAACATCATGGGCGAAGGATTACAAAAAGCCGCAGGCAATAGACTTAAGAAATTATTAGGTGTCCTTACCAACAACCGATTTTTAGGAGTGTTAGTTGGTGCAGCAGTTGCAGCAATAATCCAAAGTAGCTCGGCAGCAACCGTAATGGTAGTAGGGTTTGTTAATGCTGAGTTAATGACACTTAGCCAAGCAATTGGGGTTATCATGGGAGCCAACGTTGGTACCACTATCACTGCATGGATTGTAGCCCTTGGAGAATGGTCAAAATTTTTACAGCCATCTACTTTAGCGCCAATAACTATTATTATAGGCGTAATAATGTTGTTTTTTTCCCCCAAAGATAAAACCCGCCAATACGGTGGAATCTTATTTGGATTCGGTGCCTTATTTCTAGGATTAGATATGATGGGAGGAGCAGTACAACCCCTAAGCACTTTACCACAATTTAAAACTGCATTTACACAAATAGGAGGCAATCCTATACTAGGGATTTTAACAGGTGCAGTTGTAACAGCAATAATTCAAAGTAGTTCCGCATCAGTAGGAATTTTGCAAACACTGGCAGCGGCCTCATTGGTACCATGGAATGCAGCAGTTTATATTATTATGGGACAAAATATAGGTACATGTATAACAGCAATGTTATCAGCAATCGGAGCTACCAAAAATGGTAAACGAGCAGCAGCAATTCACCTGTTATTTAACGTAATAGGATCAATTGTTTTTGCAATTGTAGCAGCAGTTTATTTTATGGGAATCAATGTAGCAGCAGGGAATGCACTTATTACAATGACACAAATAAGTATTGTTCATACAGTATTTAATCTATTAAATACAATTATGCTTTTCCCATTTGCAGACAAAATTATAGTGCTTGCTGAGAAAATTGTAAGTGGTAAAGAACCAGAATTAGAAGGAGAATTAGAAGAACTTGTTCACCTAGATAATCGTATTTTAGAAACACCGACTTTTGCTATCCAAAACGTAATTAAAGAAATAGTAAGGATGGGAGAATTAAGTTCACTCAACCTTAAAATGGCAGCAGAAGGCTTATTAGAAAAAGACAAGGAAAAACTTGAAGAAGTATACCTTAGGGAAAAAACAATTAATGAATTACAGCATGGAATTAATAACTACTTAGTAAAAATTACAAACACACCTATATCAGAGCAAGAACATGCAATGATAACAGGCTTATTTCATTCAGTAAGTGACATAGAAAGAGTTGGAGATCATGCAGACAACATAGCAGAACTTGCAGAAATTGGAATAGATGATGGATTGGAATTTTCAGAAGTAGCCAATGGAGAAATACAAGAAATTGTAGCAGCGGCAGGAAAGAGTTTCCAACTTGCAATAGAAGCTTGCGCGGCAAATGATGCAGAAATTGCCAGGGAAGTATTAGAAGCTGAGAAACTAGTTAACGAAATGGAAAAAACTTTACGAGCAAAACATATTAAGCGTTTAACAGAAGAAAAGTGCTCATCAATTGCGGGAATAACATTTTTAGATCTACTTAGTAATCTAGAAAGAGTCTCAGATCACGCTGCAAATATTGCACATACTATAATAGAATTAGAAAGTTAAAATATGTATAGGCAATAAAACTAAATAATGCATTGCAAACAGCATAAATGTGTAAATGTATTTACTTAGATATGCTGTTTTTTGATGCCAAAAAGAGGGAAGAAAGGAGGGGACGGTTAACAACAAAGGAGGATGGAAAGGAAAGAGGAGAAGGCAGGGACGGTTAACAACATTTATGCAATGCGTAAATGTTGTTAACCGTCCCCGTCCATTCTTTCCCCCTCCTTTTGATCAAAGTTGTTAACCGTCCCCCTCTCACCTTTTCTTTTTTGAAATATAGCATGACAATTCTTGCGTTTTAGTGTATCATAATGAGTGAAGTATATATACGAGGAGGCACTTATATGGAAGAGAAAAATGTAACTGCGGAAGAAACTATGGAAGATGTTATGGAAGAAGTTGACAAGACCATGATGCGCATTCATACTGGAGATATATTGGAAGGAAAAGTTGTTTCAGTAAATGAAGATAGTGTAATCGTGAATATAGGATACCATACAGATGGAATCATCCTAATCAATGAGCTTTCCAACAAGAAAGATGTATCACCAGAAGATATTGTATCTGTTGATGATGTTATTGACGTAGAAGTTTTAAAAGTTGACGATGGTGAAGGTAATGTACTACTTTCCAAAAAGCGTGCAGAAGCACTTGTTGCATGGGATTACTTAGAAGAAGCTCATGAAAATGAAACTATCTTAGAAGTAACAATTGCTGAAAGTGTAAAAGGTGGAGTAATTTCAGACATCAAAGGTGTTAGAGCATTTATTCCAGCATCACAACTATCAGACAGATACGTGGAAGACATTTCCACATTTGTAGGAAAAACAGTACGAGCGGAAATAATTGAGATTGATCGCAGTAAAAATCAACTAGTATTATCAGCAAGAAGACTTGCAAAAGAAGATAGGGATGCTAGGAAAAAAACTGCAATGGAAAACCTTAAAGAAGGCGACCAAATGACAGGAAAAGTTGTTAAACTAATGCCATTTGGTGCATTTGTTGACATTGGAGATGTACAAGGTTTACTTCATAATAGCGACCTTTCATGGGAAAGAATTAACCACCCATCAGAAGTAATAAGCGAAGGACAAGAAATAAAAGTAACAATTATAAAAGTTGACAAAGAAGAAGGTAAAGTTGGACTAGGATTTAAAGATATGAGCTTAGATCCATGGCTAGTAAACACTGAAAAACTTAAAAAAGATTCAGTTGTAGAAGGTACTGTTACAAGACTTGTTGACTTTGGTGCATTTGTGAAGATTGCAGATTCTGTAGAAGGATTAGTTCACATCTCACAAATTAGCGAAAAAAGAATAGGCCAGCCATCTGATGTTTTAGAAGAAGGGCAAAAAGTGAAAGTTAAAATCTTAGATATAGATAAAAAATCTAAAAAGATTTCACTTAGTATAAAAGAAGCAGAAAATGCCTTTAATGAAGAACTTGTAAAAGAATACGCAGGTTCAGATAACGAAAGCCTTGGAACAATTGGAGATGCATTAGGCGATGCGTTCAAAGACCTATTTAACTAGAAAAAGTAATTAGGACAAAGGGCTATCCTATTATGGATGGCTCTTTTTATTTAATTGAAATCAGACTACTAAGAAGGCACAAGAGTGACAAACTCTAATTTACATAGATATTAAGACAAGGTGATATAAATGAAAATTAAAAAGCTATTTTCACTATTTAATAAAAAGATGGAACCAAGACCTTCTATAGAAGATACAAATGATTCAAACCGTATAGAAGAGATTTTTGTAGAGCTAAAAGATACCACAGTCAAAAGAAAAAGATTAACCAGGTATGCAGAAGGACTGGCTCAAAGAAAGAAGGATTTACAGAAATATGAATCCTTAACAAAAGAAGATCACGAAAAAGTTGCAGGATTTTTGGACCAATATAAAAGCGTAATGGAACAAAGAAAGAGGCTAGAAGGTAGGCTTATACGCAACAACCCTGCACTTAGAATTATCCAAACTAGGGAAGATGAAATACCAGATATAATAAAGGAAATTAGGCAAACTGAAAACAAACAAAGGCAAACATACAGTGACATACTTTATTTGCAAGAAGAAAAAGAATCCCTTTTTGAATACAGGGAAAGCTTAATATCTGGGTATAATGCCTTGAAAATTATAGCATATAGCCTTATTATAATACTAGGAATTGCAAGTATTATGCTACTGACCATGATGCAAACCCTTAAGCAAGATATTATGATACCAACTAGCATCATAACCAGCGTCGCCCTAATCTTTACCTTTGGCATATTATTTTTAAAAAGACGAATAGAATATGAATTAGAATTAAATGAGAATATGCAAATAAAGGCTAGCAAACTACTTAATTCTACAAAGATTAAGCATTTCCACAATACAAATTATCTTAACTTCCAGTATAAAAACTTATCTACAAAAAATGCAGATCACCTGCAGACACAGTATAATCGTTACCTTAAGAACAAAAATAACGAAGACTACTATCGAAACCTAAACAATACACTAATAGAAATAGAAGATAAGGTCTTTGATGTTTTATATGACAAGGGTATTGTAAGGGAAGGCACCGATAATATAGATGAATGGGTTGAAATGCAAAATATAGCAATACTTATGAACAATATAGATAAGGAATATCAGGACACTATTAAACAAATCAAGGCCCTAACAAGTTATGAAGAAGAATTATGCAAAGAAGCATTTATGATTATAGAAACAAACAAGGAACTAGCGCCAAGGGTAGAAATCCTAATGGAAAGCTATACGAATTTAAACGGAGGTAGAATATGAAGAACTTAGAAAAAATATACGATCCTTCCACGGTAGAGGACCGTTTATATAAAAAATGGATGGATAATGGATATTTTCATGCTGAAGTAGAAAAGGATAAAGAGCCATTTACAATAGTAATGCCACCACCAAATATTACAGGCCAGCTTCATATGGGACATGCCCTTGATAGTACACTACAAGACATCTTAATCCGCTATAAAAGAATGCAAGGGTATAACGCCCTATGGGTGCCTGGAACAGACCATGCAAGTATAGCAACGGAAGTTAAAATCGTTGAAAAACTAGCTGAAGAAGGCATAACAAAAGATGATTTAACAAGAGAAGAATTCCTAGAACATGCATGGGAATGGAAGGAAGAGTACGGCGGAATAATTACAGACCAGCTCAAAAAACTTGGTACATCTTGTGACTGGGAAAGAGAAAGATTTACCATGGACGATGGTCTTTCAAATGCAGTAGAGCAAGTATTTATTAAGCTTTACGAGGAAGGTTATATATACCGCGGAGATAGGATAATTAATTGGTGCCCAGTATGTGAAACCACCATTTCTGAGGCAGAAGTTGAACATGATGAGCAGGCAGGTAGCCTATGGCATATTCGCTATCCGATTATAGGAACAGACAAGTATATACAAGTTGCGACAACAAGACCAGAAACCATGCTTGGTGATACAGCCGTAGCAGTTCATCCTAGCGATGAAAGATACATGGATTTAATCGGCAAAAAAGTAATGCTACCACTTGTAAATAGAGAGATTCCAATAGTTGCCGACCACTATGTAGAGCAAGAATTTGGAACAGGAGTAGTAAAAATAACACCTGCCCATGATCCTAATGACTTTGATATAGGACAAAGGCATGACCTTGAGCAGATAACAGTTATTAATGATAAGGGAATAATGAATAGCAAGGCAGGAAAATACGAGGGACTAACTATATCTGAAGCTAGAGCTAAGGTAGTAGAAGACCTTAAAGAAGAAGGCTATTTAGTAGAAATAGAAAAACACACCCATAATGTAGGAACCCATGATAGGTGTGATACAACTATAGAACCTATGATTAAAGCCCAGTGGTTTGTAAGAATGGAAGAACTTGCAAAACCGGCCATAGAAGCCTTAGAGAAGGAAGACCTTAGATTTGTACCAGAAAGGTTTGGAAAAACTTACCTTAACTGGCTAGAAAATATTAGGGACTGGTGTATATCACGTCAGTTATGGTGGGGACACAGAATCCCGGCATATTACTGCCAAGACTGTGATGAAATTATGATAAGTGCCAGTAAACCAGAAAAATGTACAAAATGTGATAGCACAAACTTAAAGCAAGATGAGGACTCATTAGATACATGGTTTAGCTCAGCCCTATGGCCATTCTCAACCTTAGGTTGGCCAGAAGAAACTGAAGAATTAAAGCATTTTTACCCAACTAGTGTACTTGTAACAGGATATGACATTATATTTTTCTGGGTAGTAAGGATGGTATTTTCAGGAATTGAACAAATGGGAGAGGTACCATTTAAAGACGTACTTATTCACGGATTAGTTAGGGACGAACAAGGACGCAAAATGAGTAAATCCCTTGGAAATGGAATTGACCCCCTAGAATTAATTGAAGAGTACGGGGCAGATGCCCTACGCCTTACACTTGTAACTGGTAATGCGCCAGGTAATGATATGAGATTCTACACAGATAGGGTAGAAACAAATCGAAATTTCGGTAATAAAATTTGGAATGCAGCTAGATTTATTTTAATGAACTATGAAGGAGAAGATCTAAATCTAACAGTAGATCCAGAAGAATTAGAAGCAGAAGACCGCTGGATTATATCCAAGTTAAACACCCTTGCCAAAGAAGTATCCGATAATATGGATAAGTATGAACTAGGAATAGCAGTACAAAAACTTCATGATTTTGCCTGGGAAGAATTCTGCGACTGGTATATAGAGATGGTAAAACCTAGACTATATAATAAGGAAGATCCAAGTAGAAATGCAGCCCTTTGGACACTTAGGGTGGTTATGATAGATACACTTAAACTGCTTCATCCATATATTCCTTTTATAACAGAAGAAATTTTTATGAGCCTGCAAGATAAGGAAGAAACTATTATGACATCAAAGTGGCCTGTATATACAGAAGATAGAAACTTCCAAACAGAGGAAAAAGAAATAGAACTAATGAAGCAAGCAGTTAGAAACATTAGAAATATTAGGGCAGAAATGAACGTTCCACCATCAAGAAAAGCTCAAATGTATGTAGTTTCAGAAGACGAAAATATAAGAGATATTTTTGATAGAGGTACAGTATTCTTTTCATCATTAGCTGGAGCAACAGAAGTAATTATACAAGAAGACAAAAAAGGTATCGAAGACGGAGCAGTAGCCGTAGTTATTCCAGGAGCAGATATTTACATTCCTTTAGCGGAACTTCTAGATATCGACAAAGAAATTAAAAGGCTTAATAAAGAAAGAGAAAAACTAATCGGTGAAGTAGAAAGAGTAGACAAGAAACTTGCAAACAAAGGATTTGTAGCTAATGCACCAGAAAAAGTAATAGAGGGTGAAAAGGCTAAAAGAGAAAAGTATCAAACGATGTTAGAGCAAGTTGAAGAGAGAATAGCAAGCTTTAAATAAGTAAAAAAGCGTTGAAACCATATATTTATGATTTCAACGCTTTTAAATTTATTCCTGAACATGCAATAATCCCTGATTCATAATTTCACTAATATGAGTGTCATCTAGAGAATAGTAAACAGACTTACCTTCCCTACGAGATTTTACAAGGCTAGCATCCTTAAGAAGCCTAAGCTGATGGGAAACTGCAGATTGGGACATTTGTAGGGCATATGAAATATCGCAAACACACATTTCGGCAATAAAAAGCGCCTGCAAGATCCTAACCCTTGTAGGATGTCCAAACATCTTAAAGAATTTGGCTAAATCTTCTAACACGTCATTATCTAACATATTCTCATTAACCTTATCGATTACATCCGGATGTATAATGGTAGTTGAGCAGGTTTCTGCTTGTAAATTTTTTGACATAAGATCACCTTTGCTTTTTTTGAAAATACAAACTAATCACCTAGAATCATATCACTAAAACACCCACATATCAAGTAATTACCTCTTTACGAAACCGTCTAAAAGGTGTAATCTATTATAAGGGCGTACTAGGCAATAATAAGGAGAACACAGATGAAAGAGCAAATTATTGAATTTTTAGAAAGGTCCCAAAAACCTGCTAAAACATTAGGTTTATATAGAATGAAGGAGTTAATGGGAATACTTGGGGATCCCCAGGATAAACTTCAAATAATACATGTAGCAGGAACCAATGGTAAGGGATCTGTATCTGCAATGACAAACTCCATATTAATGGAAGCAGGATATAAAGTAGGTCTATTTACATCGCCTCACCTTATAGAAGTAAATGAAAGAATACAAATCAACAGGAGTCCAATAAATAACGAAGATTTTATAAAAATTGCTTTGGAAGTCAAGGAAGCCTGCAGAAAAATGTCAGATCAAGGACAGGAAACACCAATATTTTTTGAAATACTAACAGCAATAGGATTTATATATTTTCAAAGGCAAAATGTAGATATAGTTATTTTAGAAACAGGTATTGGTGGTAAATATGATGCTACAAATATAATCAAAAAACCCTTATTATCTGTAATTACATCCATAGGAAAAGACCATACAGAATATTTAGGTAACACAATAGAAGAAATTTCCCGGGAAAAGGGAGGAATTATAAAAGAAAATTGCCCAACAGTGTTGTATAATTCTGGCAAATCAGTGTATAATGTTATTGAGAGAATTTGTCAAAAAAACAATAGTAAACTGTTTTTCTCCAAGGAAACAGTAATAAACAATGAAGAATACACTTTACAAGGAAGTAGATTTAATGTAAAAAATGAATATTTTACATATAAGGACATAAGTTTACAACTTTTGGGTAAATATCAAATATCAAATGCAATAACTAGCTTAATGATAGTAGAATGCATAAATGATTTAGGATTTAATATAATTAGTGAGAATGTATATGGGGGATTAAAGGCAGCAAACTGGCCAGGAAGAATGGAAGTAGTAGAGGAGTCTCCAACAATTATTATAGATGGGGCCCACAATAAGGAAAGCGCCAAGGCCTTTATAGAATCATTACTCACATTAAATAAAAATGCAAAAATCCATATGTTAGTAGGGGTAATAGAAGGTAAAGATTACAAATCTATACTTGAAATTTTGCTGCCACATGCTTATAAAGTAACCCTTACACAAAGCAAGCATAGTAAGTCTGTACCAGCAAAAAAACTACACAAAGAAATAAATATAATGCAAGAAAAGCCCATATTACACATAGAAGAAGATCCAGTAAAGGCCTATCAAAAATGCAAGGAAGAACTAGATAAAAAAGAGATTTTATGCTGTCTTGGGTCTTTATACCTAATAGGAGAATTGAAGGAATATTTAGAGAAAGAGGAGGTAAACAATGATTAATTTTAACGAGGAAGTCAAAAAGTTTAAACCTAGCTTAGAGGTAGAAAAGATAAGAGAGAAGGATGAAAAGGACTTAATCGACATTATAGAACAAATAACAAGTAAAAATAATAGCAAGGAGTAATAAATATGAAATGTCCATCATGTGCAAAAAACACAGAAAATACAAGAAAATGCGACAAATGTAATATAGATATAAGAGCATATAAGCAGGTACATATGATGGCAGCGCGTTTATACAATAAGGGGTTAGAGCAAGCACAGGGGCGTAGTTTATCAGGTGCAATTGAATCCCTTACAATGTGTATTCGTCTCCAAAAAAATCATATAGATGCTAATAACCTACTAGGATTAGTTTACTTTGAAGTAGGGGAAATAGGTAGTGCAATTAACTACTGGCTAAAAAGTTTATCATATAAGGAAGAAAACAATATAGCCAAGGATTACCTGGAAAAAGTACAAAGTTCGCCTAGCCAGCTTACAGAATACAGCAATACAATGACCTTATTCAATAAATCATTAGAATATATGGCTCAGGGTAGTGAAGATATAGCGGTTATAAGCTTAAGAAAGGCGATTTCCCAGAATCCAAATTATATAAAAGCAAAAGAATTACTTACTCTTTACTACATAAGCAATAATCAGGAGGCACAGGCTGCCCAGTTATTAAAAGAGATATTTGAAATTAGTAAAGACCAGGCAAAGGCTAATTATTACTGGGATATGATAGATCCAAGATTTAAAACGGAAGAAATGGAAGTTGCAAAGGTAAAGCCTGTTAAAATTAATAGGCCTAAACCAATAAGTGCCAAAGAACCTACAACAACAATAGAGCCAGGCAAAATAATAGAGCCTAGGCCCTTTAAAGGAAATATAATTGCATTTATAATAGGGGCAGTATGTATGCTTGGCGTATATGCAATGCTAATTACACCATCAAAAACATCAGAGCTTAAACAAGAAATTAAGCAGGCCCAAGATAAGAACTCTGAGCTCCAAAACCAGTTAGAAGAATTGGAGATAGAGCAGAAAGAAATGATCGCAAATCTTGAGGCAGAAAAAGGAGAGCTAGAAAAAACCAACCTATCCCTAAAGAAAGACCAAGAAATACAAGAAGCCAAGATAAATCTTCAAGGAGCCCAGGACCTATTTGCTAAAAGGGAGTGGGTAGAAGCAGCCGATAAACTAAATAATATAAATAAGGATTTTATAACAGATGAAACAAGAGAAGAATATGAGGAATTAGTTGGGGCTGTTTATCCAAGAGCAGGGGAAGAATTATACAACCAAGGATATAGGAAATACCAGTCCAAAGAATATGTAGAAGCTATAGAACTATTTGAAAAATCCTATTCATATGCAAAAGAAGAAAGATATACAGATAATGTATTATATATGATAGGAAGATCCTACGAAGCCCAGGAA
>JAAYSX010000041.1 GCA_012518255.1 Candidatus Epulonipiscium sp.
AAAGACAGGGAAATGAATAAAGAATTTGCTTATTCGGTAATTGATAAGGCTAATCATGGAACACTATCAGTTATGGATAAAAATGGAGAGCCTTATGGGGTGCCCCTATCTATAATTAGAAAGGATAATGCCTTATATTTTCATGCTGCAAAAGAAGGTAAGAAAAATAATATATTTAAAGATAGGCCTATAGTATCCATAAGCTTTGTAGGTGAAACAAAGGTACCTGATAATTATAGTAATGAGGAACTAGATGAAATATCAAAGGATAAGTCTAAAATGTCTCTTCTAGTTAGTAAGGTGTTTACCACAGAATATGAATCTGCTATAGTTAAAGGTAGGATAGAGCTTGTAGAAAGTCATGATGAAAAAATAAAGGCCTTAACCTTGATATGTAGCAAGTATACTCCAGATAAGATGCAATATGTTGGTACTGCTATTAAATCAGGCATAGAAAGAGTTAGTGTATACAAGATTGAAATAGATGATATAAGTGCAAAAAGAAAAAAATATGACTCACAAGGCAAGGAAATGAAGTGGGGCAGAATATAAAATAGGAGAAGATAAAGGAGGCTAATAATGAAAAGAACTGTTACAAACACAATTAAGGGATTTGCAACAAAAGACGGTGCAGGGGTTAATTTAGTTAGGGTACTAAGTAATCAAACCACGGATATTTATGATCCAATATTAATGCTCGATTCCTTTGATAGTAGTAATCCAGCAGATTATGCAGCAGGATTTCCTATGCATCCACATAGGGGGATTGAAACAATAAGTCTTATTGTTAGTGGAAATATGGTACACAGGGATAGTTTAGGTAATGAAGATAGGATTACAGATGGGGAAGTTCAGTGGATGACAGCAGGATCAGGAATATTACATGAAGAAATGTTACCAGCATCTGAGAGAATGCTCGGGGTTCAGTTATGGCTTAACCTACCTAAAAAATACAAAATGGTTAAACCCGAATATCAAAGTATAAAGAAGGATGATATAAAAGAAATAGATATAGAAGGAGGGAAACTAAGATTAATAAGTGGCAAATATAAAAATCAAGCCGGTTTTAGTCCTAAATACCTTCCATTAGACTACTATCATATTATCTTAAATCCTAATACGAAATTTACAGTAGAAATGGAAGAAGATAAATCAGTTATGGTTTTCCTATTAGTTGGAAATGCTAAGATAGCTGGTGAAACCATAGAAGAAAAAACAGCAGTTAAACTAAGTAAGGGAACCTCCTTAGATATCGAATCTTTAGGTGGAGAAACGCACATATTATTTTTAAGTTCGGATAGGTTAAATGAGCCCATATCATGGGGTGGTCCAATAGTTATGAATACAAAAGAAGAACTAAATGAGGCGTTTGAACAGCTTAATAACGGGAGCTTTTTAAAAGATGGTGTAGATTACAAGTAGACTGGGAGGAAAACATGAAAATAATAAATGCTTTAGAAAAGAGAAGAAGTTACTATGAAATTAATAAGGATATGCCGGTTAGCCAAGATAAGGTAATCGATTTTGTAAATCGGGCTACAGAGCTGGTACCAGATGCTTTTGATATGAAAAGCTCTAGGGTAATTATTGCACTAGGGAAACAGCATGACCAATTATGGGATAATATATATAATGTTTTTGAAGGGCAAGTTCCTAGAGAAAAGATAGATAGCTTTAAGTCAGGCTATGGTACAATTTTATATTTCTATGATATGGATGTAGTTGAGGACTTAAAATCGCAATATGAGCTTTACGCAGATCGTTTTGAAAATTGGGCTATACAGGTATCAGGTATGCTTCAAATTAATATATGGTCAGGCCTTAGGGAGTTAGATATAGGTGCTTCGCTGCAACATTATAATCCTATTATTGATGATATGGTAAGGGAGATGTTTGACTTACCAAGTTCATGGGTTTTAAACGCCCAAATGCCTTTTGGTGGAATCGTAACTGAACCAGAGCCAAAAGAAAAAGAGGATATAAGTAAAAGAGTAATTATAAGTAAATAGAGCATAATATAAATAAACTAGGGATTTACCAATGGTCTATATCCCTAGTTTAAATTATTTAGTAGGAGTGTAATATGGAGAAAAAAGATCAAAGTGAATTAGGAAACAAGGATATAAGAAGTTTATTGTTTAGCATGGCTATTCCAGCAATTACAGGCCAGTTAATTAATATTTTATATAATATGGTAGATAGGATGTACATAGGTAGGATCCCCGGCGAAGGCGCCACAGCCTTAACTGCAATAGGTGTTACCATGCCAGTAATTATCATAATATCGGCATTTGCTGCCTTGGTAAGTATGGGGGGTGCTCCTCGTTCTTCAATTATGATGGGAAAAGGCGATAAGGATGCCGCAGAAAAGATACTTGGAAACTGTACCACAGCATTAGTCCTTATATCTATAGTTCTAACTATTATAGTTCTTATCTTTGGTGAGGGAATGTTAATGGCTTTTGGAGCTAGTGATAAGACTATAGGTTATGCCTTAGATTATTTACATATATACGCCCTTGGAACTATATTTGTCCAACTTGCCCTAGGTTTAAATGCCTTTATTACAGCTCAAGGTTTTGCAAAAACAAGTATGCAAGCTGTACTTATTGGAGCAATATTAAATATTATATTAGACCCAATTTTTATTTTTGGATTTAAGCTAGGAATAAAAGGCGCAGCTATAGCAACAGTTATATCCCAAGCTGTTTCAGCAATCTGGATAGTTAGATTTCTTCTAGGAGATAGGACACTATTAAATATAAGAAAGAAGCATTTAAAAGTAGACTTTAAGGTACTGCTGCCATGCCTGGGATTAGGCCTTGCTCCTTTTATAATGCAATCAACAGAAAGTATCTTAATGGTATCATTTAATACTTCTTTACTCAAATACGGAGGGGATTTAGCTGTTGGATCTATGACAATACTTGGGAGTGTTATGCAGTTTTCTATGCTTCCATTAGTAGGACTTACTCAAGGCGCAACACCAATAATAAGCTTTAATTATGGGGCAAAGAATGGTGAAAGGGTTAAGGAGGCATTCTTATTGCTACTTAAGGTATCCCTAATATATTCAACTAGCTTATGGTTAATAGTTATGTTATCACCGCAAATTTTTGCTAGAATCTTTACTAGGGATATAGAACTTATTAATATGACCGTTAAATCCTTAAGGATTTATATGGCTGCCTCCTTATTATTTGGAATACAAATTAGCTGCCAACAAACCTTTATTGCCCTGGGTAATGCAAAAACATCAGTATTTTTAGCAATACTTAGGAAAATAATTCTTTTAATACCCCTTATATATATATTACCTATGTTTATTGATAATAAGGTTAATGCAGTATTTTTGGCTGAACCAGTAGCGGATCTTATTGCAGTTTCTGTAACTGCCATAATGTTTACTATTAAGTTCAGGGATGTATTAAGGGAGCTAAAAGTATAATTAACCTAAATAACTTACCTTGCTTATATCTATTTGCCTATCTATACCAGCATCCTTACCATATCCCACAGCTACAGATATCCCATAAAGGTAGTCTTTAGGGAAGTTTAACTTTTCATTCCATTTATCATTATATCTAGGATCAAATGATACCCTAGGTAATCCAAGAATAACACTATCAAGGCCCATGCTCTTAGCTGCTAAAGCTATACTTTGGGCCATAATTCCAACGTCTATTTCCTTACCCTTTTCCATAGATATAACAAAGACAGCAGGTGCATTATAGAAAATTTTATTTCCACGGGACTCATTACGTTTAGCAGTGAAATCATCTTTAATATCTATAAAATAATTGATTATTTCCCTTTCCCACTCCAAGATTACATCTTGATTGGTTAAAACCGTAATATGCCATGGTTGCTGATTAACTGCGCTTGGTGATATAAGGGCTGCCTCAAGTAGGCTATTGATTTGTTCATCTTTTAAGGGAGTATCCTCATAGCTTCTAATAGATCTGCGGCTAAATATGGTTTCTAGTACAAAATTGTCTTTCATAATAAATCACTCCTTATTTCCTATATTTTATATTTATTTGAACTTTACCACTTATTTGTCTAAAGGTCAACTGAAATAAAGCTAAGGGTATGAATGGGGATTTTTTTATGTTAGTATATAACTATATGGTTAAGATAAAATTCATATGAAGGGGGAAGAAAAATGAAGATTTTGGTAGCAGCTATTGAAATGGAAACTGACCTAGAAAAATATTACTTAAAGCAGGCTAAGATTAATAAAGGCAACGAACTTGAGCAAATATTTACTATGTTGGCAAATGATGAGAAGGAACATGCAAGTATTCTTAGGAGTAAGCTAGAGGAAATAGACTATAGTTTGGAAGATAGTAAGTCCTTACAAGAAACAAAGGATCTATTTAAAAACATGGAAGATTTTAATCTGGATATCAAGGAGTTACCAAGCCAGTTAGATTCACTAAGATTCGCCTTAGATATGGAAAAAAAGAGTATAGATGCATATAAAAAAATGCAGACAGAGTCAGATAAT
>JAAYSX010000042.1 GCA_012518255.1 Candidatus Epulonipiscium sp.
AAAGGCACCACCCAGATTTGAACTGGGGATAAAGGTGTTGCAGACCTCTGCCTTACCACTTGGCTATGGCGCCGTATTTTGGCAATAACCTACTCTCCCGGTCCGTCTCCAGACAAGTACCATCGGCCGCTTATGTCTTAACTTACGTGTTCGGAATGGGAACGAGTGTTTCCCATAAGCGCATCATCACCAAAAATAATTATAACATATTATAATCATATGCACAAGTTTATCTATTATGCATACTTATAAATGCTAATGACCCGTAGGGGGTTCGAACCCCTGAAGCCGCCGTGAAAGGGCGGTGTCTTAACCACTTGACCAACGGGCCCCACTCCTCGAGTAGGGTTTGAACCTACGACCCTTCGGTTAACAGCCGAATGCTCTACCACTGAGCTATCGAGGATTATCAACAAGCAATATCTTACCAAACAATTAGATTCTTGTCAACTGTTTTTAGCTTTTTCCTAATATAGTTCCAAATAAGCTTACTAGATAAATATTTGATCTATAATATCTAGGATTAAATTATTCTCATAAAACCACTTTGCAAGGGTACTTTGTGATAAGAGTACAGCCAAGCTATTAAACCTTGGAAATACTATCATCACTGCCATTATAATTGTAGCAATCCAAACCCCTATTACTCCTTTAACAAGCCCTACACTTAAGCCTAGCCACCTATCAAAAAAACTTATTACTGGCATCCGTGATACACCCTTTATGCTTCCACCAATTATGTGCATTATGGATTTAATAACAGCCAATAACAATATATAGGCAATTATACTAAGATAAAAATTAGCAATGTATCCTGCAACATATTCTGCAAAATTATCTACACCTAATAATTTATATATCTCCGGATTATTATTATAAACTAAACCTTCTTTAACTACTTCTGGAACAGGTAAGTTTAGACTATTTATAAGCCGGGTCTGATCATTAAGCCCCATTGCTCCCTGCAAACCTGCCACATTACTTATGGCAAGTTTTTGTAACCAACCATATAAGGGCGTTCCTTTTAGTATATTATTTATCGGTTGATACCATCTGTAGGATAGGTAGAGGGATAACAATGTTGACAGGGTCTTAAAAATTGTATATAAGAAACCCTTAAAATAGGCAGTTACACCACTTATTATTATAACTGCAATTATAATTAAATCTATCTTATTCATAAGTCACTCCTATTTAACTACCTGCATTAACTCCGCCTTCCCCTTAGAGACCATCACAACCTGATGCTGGGAGGATAGCGGTATTATCTTCTGAACATCCTTGGTTGCAGTATACTCCCATCTTTTTTTACCTACTCTATTATAGGCTGTAAATTTTCTTTCACTTCCGGTAATGGTTGTTTTTCCATCACTATACATGGATGTAACTCCCCCATCAAGTGTTAACTGCTCAACCTCTTCGCCTGTCTGAGAATAAAATATTAATTTTTCAACTGGATGTACAGTTGATTTTATTGGCTGCTCACTACTAATTACTGGGTAATTAATTCCCTGCCAATCTTCTAGCCTATCTAGAACGGGAGCATTATTGTAGTATATGTTATCAATTCTCTGTATTTCACTACCATCTAGTTTATTAAAACACATAATATTATCCCCAATGGCAACCCATGTATTCTCATCAATAAATTCTATTTCCGATATTATTGTATTTTTATATGTTTCCCCATATAGGATATTATCTATCTCCGTAATTTCATCATTTCTTATTTGCATAACAATTATATTGGATGTTATCTGAGCATCGCTTGTATCTAGGTATGATATTATAACAGCCTTCCCATCTGGTGATATCTCAGCAACTATAGGATAGCCTACGTCTTGAATATATGTAACCCTTTTTACTCCCAAGGAATCACCCTTCTCATCATATGCCGATACAATATGCCCATCCCCAGTACCCTCAATAACAACTATGTCACCTTGACTATTCATTGATACATACATAAGAGGATTGGCAAATTTTATATCTGACTTTTTGCCATAAGCATCAAATATGCTTACATTATTCCCCCCACTATCACTAACTGCAAAATAAGGGGCCCTTTGGGCAACAGATATGTTTTTGAATGTGTGAGTATCTGCCCAAATTTCCTCCCCTTCTAAGGAAAGTGCTTTAACACCATCCTCTGTAATCCATATAAGTTGATCTTCATTTACTATAAAATCCTGGTTTCCAGATATTTCTATTTCTATAATATCCCTAACAAACTCTAAACTTGCATTCTCGTCTTTAGATAGGATTGCAACCACTGGAATACGCCCTCTTTGATAGAGTACATAGGTAAAAATTGACACAATACAAATAATAAAAATACCCTTTGGTACCCTTCTTCTTTTTCTTGCTTTAGTCTTAGTTTCCAAGTCATTTTACCTCCAGTGCCACTTCCTACTTCTTCAACATTTCATATAACTCTATATATTTACTAGCAGATTTGGACCAGCCAAATTCTGACTTCATTGCATTACTACGAATTTGTTCAAAATGCTCTGGCTTCTCTGTGTAATACCTATAGGCCTCATTTATCTTATTGTATAACCAGTATCCTGAATAATCCTCGAATTCAAATCCTGTACCTGTCTTTTCTATCTCATTATAATGAATAACTGTATCTTTAAGTCCACCTGTCTTCCTAACAACAGGAACACTTCCATATTTCATGGCCATAAGCTGACCTAAACCACAAGGTTCAAACATTGAAGGCATAAGGAAAACATCACTTGCCGCATATATCCTATGTGATAACTGTTCGTTAAAGGTAATGTTAGCACTTACACGCCCCGGGTATCTATATGCCAAGTGCTTAAACATATTTTCATATTCAGGCTCACCTGTACCTAGGACTACAAATTGTACATCCATCTCCATTATCTTATCCATTATCCATTTATAATCTATTGTATGATGAAATAAGTCAAGACCTTTTTGGATAGCAAGCCTGGTAATTATTGCAATCACCATTTTATCTCCTTGCTCTAAACCAAAATCTTCCTGAAATCTTCTTTTGTTTTCTTTCTTTCCTGCTAGATTATCTACTGAATAATTAGCATAAAGGTGAGGATCTGTACTAGGATTATATTTTTCTTCATCTATCCCATTTATTATACCATAAATTTCATTACCTCTTTTTCTCAGTATACCATCTAGGCCATATCCATATTCTTTAGTTTGTATTTCCTTGGAGTAGGAAGGGCTGACAGTGGTTATTATATCGGCATATGTAATACCTGCTTTCATATAATTAACAGCTCCATAGTGCTCTATAGCCTCTGGATGAAAGTATCCATCTGATATCTCTAACATTTCTAAGGAATCTCTCCCAAATACTCCCTGGTATTGAATGTTGTGTATTGTAAATACAGTCTTTATTCCCTGATATATAGGATTATGCCTATAAGTATCCTTTAATAATAAACAAATTGGTCCCGTCTGCCAATCATTACAATGGATTATATCAGGAATGAAGTCTATACGAGGTAGCATATCTAACACTGCCTTAGAAAAAAAGGCAAACCTTTCATTATCATCGTCGTAACCATAGAGGCCACCCCTATTAAAATACTCATAGTTTTTTATAAAATAGGTTGGCACCTCACCCTCACGCAAAAACACGTTAGCCTCCTGATTCCTCCACCCTAGGCTAACTACATAAGTATCAAACCATTTAGCATTATGTTCAACTTCATTTGAAATACTTTGATAATAGGGCATTACAACCCTTGCATCGATACCTTGTTTCCTTAATTCTTGTGGCAAGGATCCTATAACATCCGCAAGCCCACCCGTCTTTGCAAAGGGTACCACCTCACTAGCTACAATCAAAACCTTAAGTTTATCCATTCTTATGCCTCCTATAAACATCTTCTATCTATTATAACTCATTTCCCACTATTCTTTCAATAAAAACATAATTAGATAAATATCTATTTTATCTGGGAAGCTTTAGCTCTTGCCCTATATATATTGTATTATAATCAGCTATTCCATTAAATTTGGCTATCTCCTTAGCTCTTGCAACTGTATCGTAATAATTGTAACTAATTCTTAGTAGACTATCCCCCATCTTCACCACATGTATATCATATTCTGGCTCGGAAATGTCCTCATTTTCCTGGCTAGTCTCAGTTTCTTCATCTATATCTGCATCTATATTTTCTAACTCAGGCCCCTCCTCTGCCTCAAGCTCTTCCGGTGTAAAAACTAATTCTACTGGATTATTAGCTATCCTATTTTCTATTTCATTATACTGTTCATAGGCATCACATACTTCTTTTTCTAGTATATCTATCTTACTCTTTTGGCTATATATGCCCATTACAAAAGAAGCAGCTAGTAGGCTACCTGCTACAAAGGAAGTTGCAATCCTAGTTTTTTTCATCTTACTTTCTATTTCACTTTTTCTTTTGCTTCCTAATTCCCTAAACTTACTTGCTATATCATAAGAAGGGTCTTCTTCCCTTTCCTCTAATGGATAATCCTCCATATACCTTTGCATGTTCTCATTTTTTTCGTAGTATATGCAGAAACCCTTTTTTTCCTCAAATGTATCTGACTTTAGGCTATAAAAAGCCTCTAACTTATCTATTGGATCAATAAGCATGAACAGTCCATCTTCATCAAAAATTTCTTTATGAACTGTTATTTCTTGAGTTGTTGCCATAAGTCCATAGCCTGGTTGGGTATGCATCCACCCTACACATTGTCCCTTGGGAAAATATTTTCTTATCTTATCCTTAGTATTATCCGTGAACTCCTTGTCTACCCACTTAGATTCTGCGTCTATCTCATCTCTATTAACAAGCATAACCCCATAAATCACAATCCTAGCCTGCTCCTTATCCTGCTCCCCTATTAATAAAGCGCATACTTCGTAAGATAAATTATTATTTGCACATTGGTGTAAGTATGTGTAAGCATAATCTTCTATGTATATACTTGTCCCCTTATCAATTTCACCAATGAGCTTTACATTCTTGAACCACTTACGATCCTCCTGTTCTTTTTTTGCATCAGGCTCATAATATATACTCTTCACTATGATTTCCTCCTTTGTAGTATTTATACTTCCCTTAAAACACTACCATATTATCCCATTTATTTCTGTCTATCTATGTCGGGAAAATCATAATTTTTATCTTTCTTTTCTGATAATATTCCACATTTACCCAAGCTATATGTAAATAACTTCCACTAACTTAAGTAAATACTTTTAGTAAAATTTCACAAACTATAATTATAACTTAGGAAAGTGGTGATTTATTATGTTAGAACCTAATGTAAAGAATAAACCCGTATATATTGATGTTCATAAACCTGGTGCTTTACAGGCCTTTGCTAATACCTTTAATGATTATATATATAGGCTCCTACCCCTATATAATCATTCCCTGGTAATCTTATGTATCGGCACAGACAGGGCCACCGGGGATAGTCTTGGCCCCCTTGTTGGCTATAAGCTCCGCTCTCTCAACTTCCCTAGGGTCCACTTGTATGGTACCTTAGATGAGCCTGTCCACGCCAAAAACCTAAACTCCACTTTGGAGGATATAGAAAACCATCATCCCCACTCACTTGTCCTGGCAATAGATGCCTGCCTAGGATCTGTTGACCACATTGGTCATATTACTATAGCTAATGGTCCTGTTAATCCTGGGGCTGGTGTCCAGAAGAATCTGCCACCTACTGGTCACTTCCATATAACTGGAATTGTTAATTTCTCCAGCATGATGAACATGAGTATCTTACAAAATACCCGGCTTTCTCTGGTTATGAAAATGGCAGATATGATTGCCCTTAATATTAGATATTGCTTGTGGAAATATTATGAAAACCATGCCAACACTTCATCTTCTTCACCCTAATATAAAATTAAATACACTATTTAAAATGCAAATTTATCAATTATCATCACTAACAAATGCCCACTTAGCAACCATTCTTTTTATATCCTGTGGCTTAGTTATTAGGCAATTATCAAATAACTGAGGTAGGCTACAGGATTTAGCCGTTTCCTTGGCAATCTCCATATAACCCGGATAAGTAGAAGTAGTTCCACCCACTACAATTACATCTGGATTATAGAATTGTATAATTAACCCTAATCCAACACCAAAGTAATAGCCTGCTTCATCTATGATACTTTTAGCCATCTTATCACCTGTTTTTAAAAGTTCATTTAGTTCACTAGCCGCACAACCTGCCTTTTCTAAAATTGCTGCACCACTTGCCAAGTTATCTAGTCTTTCCAGCCCAGATCCATGCGGGATATAAGCCCAACCCATTTCTCCTGCAAAACCTTGACTCCCCCTAAATAACTTCCCTTCCACTGCAAGTCCAGCAGCAATACCTGTACCTACCATGATAGTTGCTACTGTATTTGCCTCCTTATGGTTATTGGCTTCTGTTAAAGTCGCTGCCTTAACATCATTAATAAATTTTACTGGGAACCTTCCCTGGCCAAAATATGAGCTTTCCACTCCATTAAGCCTAGGCAAAACATCAGATATATTAAGCCTATTATCCCCTTCCACAAGGCCTGGCAAGGCCATACCTACCATTTCTACCTCAAATGGTAAACCTACAATAAAATCATCTAACTGACCCTTTATATAGTCCCTGCTACAATCTATACCAGTAGGAACTGTACGTTCTATATACTCTCCCTCGTATTCTGCCAGCATATACATCTTAGTTCCACCAATATCTACACCTACTGCCTGCTTATTCATACTAATCCTCCTAAAATATATTTACATCCATATCATATACACTTAATCAGCTTACAGGCATTATATCATAATCTAAACCCCCAAATCAGCTTCACTAAAATTGCCCACAAAAAAAGTGCATAAATGCACTTTTTTATATATCTAGTTTCATATCACCGTCTTTAATCCATCCCTTTTTCCTCATAAATTCACTAATGAATAAGGTAATAATAGCTGGCAATATAAAATATAAAAGCAATATACTAATCAATAAAAACATCTTATTGGCACCCTGAGCCATAGTTTCCCAGGTCATTAGTATCCCCACAAGGCCTGAGGTACCCATGCCAGCACCTGCCGGATTGTTTTCCATCTTAAAAATCACTGTTGCCATAGGTCCTGTAATAGCACTGGCTACTGTTGGAGGAATCCATATCTTTGGATTCTTTACTATATTGGGTATCTGTAACATAGATGTGCCAAGCCCCTGAGCCAATAGTCCATTTACCTTATTTTCCCTATAGCTTGCCACTGCAAATCCCACCATCTGAGCGCAACATCCTGCAGTTGCCGCCCCACCTGCCAGTCCTGATAAACCTAGAATCATGGATATAGCTGCTGAACTTATAGGCAATGTTAATATCATTCCCATCATAACTGAAACGGCTATTCCCATCCAAAATGGTCTTAACATTGTGGCTTGGTTAATAGTGGCACCCAAAATAGCCATAAATTTTGCTAGCGGTGGTGCTACTACTATAGCTGTAACTCCCCCAGATACAATGGTTATAATAGGCGTGATTATAATATCGAGCTTGGTCTTCCCTGATACTAATCTCCCTATTTCCACCCCTACAAGAGCTGCTACAAAAGCACCTATTGGATCCCCCGGCCCTGATAAGAGTACACTACCACCTTCACCAAGTAAGGCCCCATCCACCAACTTACTAGCATGGGCTCCTAAAAGGCCTGTTACAACAGTAGGGTATAAAACCATCTTAGGTACATCAAGTGCATGGGCTACACCTATACCTATCCCTATACCTGCCATAACACTTGCAATACTGCCCAGCTCTATAAACAGAGCCCCTAGCCATGATGCCGGTGCTATCCCCCCTAACTGCTTTAAAATCAGCCCTACCATAAGGGTTGAAAATAATCCTAGGGCCATCCCACTCAAAGCCTTAATTAAATACCTATCTACTGTATATCTGCCAATCTTTTTTATCTTTTCCACTGCTTCCCTCCTGGTGACTTACCATGTGTCTTGTCATGTATCCAGGAAATTGTACCACATTATTCCTCCTTATACAAGTAGCCTTTTTCATCTAGAGATCTTTCAATTTCATCTAGAATTTCTTCGCTGCTAGCTTCTATTGTATGCATATGAATCCCATGGGTTAAATTCATTAAAGGTTGGATGTCAACTTTAGAAATATCTTCTACAAACCGCTCAACATCGTGCCTTGTTTTGAGCATCATATTACCGGCCATCTCACCGTACACAGAATGATCAATAAGGACATTCCTAACAAGACCACCAAAATCTACAATAGTATTTAACTCATCACTTATTTGATCAAAATTGTGCTTAACTAAAATTACACGTTGTTTTATATTATCTATTTTTTTATAAAGAACATATCCCCTTGCAGTGGCAATTATGTCTAAACCCTGAGCCCTAAGAAGTGCAACATCCTGGACTATTACCTGCCTACTAACATTTAAAGATTTACCTAAACTACCACCACTTAAAGGCTTAGATGCACTGCTTAACATTTTTATAATTTCTTCTCTTCTTTCATCACCGTCCATACTACCCTCCTTATTATATAAACTAGCTTATATATGATGTTTTAAATACTTTTACAAGCGAAGCTTGTGCTTGTATTTAAAACACCATATACTAAGCCCATTACCCAATACGCCCTAACAACTCCTTCTTAAGCTCTTCATATCCATCTTTACCAAGAAGGGCAAACATATTCTTCTTGTATTCTTCTACCCCCGGCTGGTCAAATGGGTTAATACCTAACATATATCCACTAATAGCACATGATTTTTCAAAGAAATATATAAGTTTTCCAAAGTTATATGCATCTAACTGGGGAATATTAATTATAATATTAGGCACTCCTCCATCTACATGGGCAAGAAGTGTACCTTCAAATGCCTTTTTATTTACAAAGTCCATAGTTTTTCCTGATAAATAATTAAGGCCATCTAAATCTTTTTCTTCTTCCTCAAGCACATAATCAAGGGTAGGTTTTTCTACATTGAGTACTGTCTCAAAAAGGTTCCTACGTCCATCTTGTATGTATTGGCCCATTGAGTGTAGGTCTGTAGAGAAGTTAACTGATGCTGGGAATATTCCACTTTGGTCTTTCCCTTCACTTTCACCAAATAATTGCTTCCACCACTCTGAGAAATACTGGAGCTGTGGCTCGTAGTTAACCATAACTTCCGTTTCCTTACCCTTGTTTTTAAGGATATTTCTTATGATAGCATATTGATAGGATGGATTTTCATCTACATTAACATTACCATATTCCTCCCTGCCATCTGCAGCCCCCTGCATCATTGCATCAATATCTATACCTGCAACTGCCATAGGAAGTAACCCTACTGCTGTAAGTACTGAAAAACGTCCACCTATATCATCTGCAATTACAAATCTTTTGTAGCCTTCTTCTTTAGCTAGGGTTAAAAGTGCCCCTTTAGAACTATCTGTAGTAGCAAAGATACGGTCCTTTGCCTCTTCCTTACCATATTTCTCTTCTAATAATTTCTTAAATACTCTAAAAGCTATTGCAGGTTCTGTGGTTGTCCCTGACTTCGATATAACATTTACACTAACGTCTTTCCCCTGGCAAACATCAATTAAATGGTTTAAGTATGTTCCTGATATATTATTACCTACAAAATAAATTTCCGGTGTTTTCCTCTCATCCTTGCTAAGGGAGTTATAAAATGTATGAGTTAGGGCATCAAGAGCAGCCTTTGCCCCTAGATATGAACCACCTATCCCAATAACAATAAATACATCCGTATCCTCTTGTATTTTCTTAGCTGACCTTTTTATTTCCTCGAATTCATTCTTATCATAATTAACTGGTAGGTCAACCCAACCCAAGAAGTCATTTCCAGCCCCTGTTTTATCATGTATAAGTTTGTGGGCACCTTCGGCCTGCCACTTTAAAAAATCTATTTCATAATCCTTAACTCCTGCCTTTGAATAGTCTAACCTAATTTGATCCATTTACATTCCTCCTATTAAAATTTATTTACCTTACCCATTATATACCACAATCTTGCCTTTTCCAAATTATAATATATATTGTTTTAACGGTAAGAAATTTGCCCTAGTGACTCTACATGATCATATACAATTTCTTCTCCTTCGTATACGAACTTCACTCCATCAATCCATTCACCCTCATATTCCCTTTGTAGGAAGGTTTCACCTAAGGATACTGTAGTAATAGTTCCTCCTGCAGACCCCTGGAAATATGTTGCTATCCAGCTATAGTCTTTATCATTGGGCGCTTCTTTTAGATTTATAGTAGCAACCTTTTTACCATCTTCCTCTTCTATTTTATCAACCTCTATACCAAGCCCTTCAAATTGCATCTTGGATAATTCTTGCCCAAGAGCATTTAGTTTTTCTTCTATTGGCATTGAGTCATCTATACTTATTTCACCTATTATCTCTTCTTCATAGCTATCTATATCAGCTCCATATATATTAAATGCTGATGTTGTTTCTTCTATTTCTTCATCAGGGTCCTCTTTTTCTTCCACTATCTTTTCTATTTCATCGTCTAATTCCTGGGTTTTTTCTTGAAGCTGCCTTACTTCTTCTTTTAGCTCCTTATTTTCTTTATCAATCCTATCTATTACCTCACTCAAATTCGCATTCTCAGCCTTTATAGGATTGGAGCACCCTCCTATCATTGTGCTTGTTAGCATTATCATTATTAAAAATAATATTCCATATATCTTTTTTCTCATAATATCCTCCTCTTATTCTATACATCTTATTAACATATATAGTTTAACATTTTTCTGGGATAATTTCTATCATATAAAATACCCTTGCCTATGATAGAAATATCATTTGCAAGGGTGTTTTTTCTTATTATAATAAAGGATGCTCATCCATAGCCTTAAGTCTTTCCCATCTACGGTCAACTTCTTCCTGGGTTGAGTCCATAATATATTTATATTCTTCTTTCATTAGGTGTCTTGTCCTACCCATTAACTTATAAAACTCTAGCACATCCACCTTCTTCTTGTTCTTTTCTGGATTATAGGTTATCTTTGTAATTCCATTTTCAATTTCATACAAAGGATGGAAGCATGAATTTACACTGTATTCTATTACGTTTCTTTCATAACGTGGGTCATCACCCCAGTTAAGAGGACAGGCAGATATTGCCTTCATAAATACTAATCCATACTTATTAGCATACTGCTGGGCCTTAGCAGCCTTCTTTATAAAGTCTGCTGGATGGGATTCAGCTACTGTTGCTATATAAGGTATGTTAGTAGCAGCAAATATCTGAGGCGAATCCTTGGTAAAGGTTTCCTTACCATCCTGCGCCTTTCCAAGGTGGGATGTTGAGGTCCTAGCCCCCTTAGGTGTTTGATATGATAGCTGATAACCTGTGTTCATGTATCCTCCATTATCATATTCAAATATAATCATCTTATGATTACGAAGGGCTGCACCTATAGCTGGTCCCATACCAATATCAAGCCCACCATCACCCGTTACCATAACAAAGGTAATTTCTTCGTCTTTAGGGATTTCTCCTCGCCTTTGCTTCTCATGATAAGCTTCTACAATACCTGAAAGTGTAGCAGCCCCATTTTGGAATAGGTTGTGTACATAAGTGGTTCTAAATGCAGTCTTAGGGTAGCCTGTTGTGGTTACCATCCCGCAACCTGTATGGAAAAGAAGGACCACATGGCCAACTAACCCCTTAAGAAGTAGGTTAAGATTTACTGGTATACCACACCCTGGGCAGGCCCCATGACCACCTACAATCCGCTTTGGCATGGCAGTACTATCCTTAACTAAGCCACCTTTAACACTCATTGTATTACTTTCCTTATCCTCAGTGACCTTTGTAAAGTCTGGTGATAATTCTTCCTCTGTAAGTGGATCAAAGTATCTAATAGGCTGGTAACCCTCTTTTCCTTTATACTGGCCATAATAATCGAACTTTTTTACTTCCTTACCATTGGCTAAGTCAAGACCTAGCTTAAACATCTCTTCCGCATCTTCCACATAGAAGTCCTTACCTGATAAGCCATATACCCGGGATATTACATCAACATCTGACTTATAGTCTTGCAGGGTTGCCTTTATCTCAAGGGACATATTACCTCCACCCGCACCATAACTATCCTGTCTATCAAGTATTACCAGTGACTTAAGGTCTTTACAGGTATTGTAGATATGCTCACTAGGCCATGGCCTAATAACATTAGTTGTAAATACTCCAACTTTCTTTCCTTCTGCCCTAAGCTTATCTACTGCTACTTTAACAGATCCAAAGGCAGATCCAAGTACGAATATCCCCACCTCCGCATCATCCATCTGATACTTTTCTAGTATATTGTAGCTACGTCCTGTAAGCTGTTCATATTCTGTAAATACTTCTTCTATGGCCTCCCTAGCCTCTTCCATAGCAAGGTGGAGCTGGTATTTATTATTAATAATATCTGGCTCATTCATATATGACCCAAAAGTTGCTGGCTTGGATGTATCTAAGGCTGTATATTCTGGTTGGTAGCTACCAACAAAATGTTGAACATCTTCATCCTTGGCCATTACCTTGGTCCTGCGCTTTTGGTGGCTAGTAAAGAAGCCATCAAATCCTACAATAAGTGGAAGCCTTACCCTCTCCGCCACCTTAAGTCCAATGATATTCATATCATATACTGCCTGGGCAGTTTCAGCATACAAGGTCACCCACCCTGTGTTAAGTGTATACATAATATCACTTTGGTCACCTTTAATGGATAAGGGGCCTGATACAATACGACAAGCAATATTCATAACCATAGGCATCCTTGTTCCTGATTGAACTGGAAATTGCTCTAGGGCATATAAAAGCCCATTAGCTGAGGATGCATTAAATACCCGGCCTCCGCCCACACAGGCTCCATAGCAAATCCCTGCTGCCCCATGCTCCCCATCTGCTGGAATCATCTTAACATCATGTAAACCTTCTGCCTTTAAAAGATCCAAATGCTCAGCAATTTCTGTAGATGGTGTAATTGGAAAATAACCCATTACATGATAGTTAATCTGCTTTGCTGCATAAGCTGCTAGCTGGTTACCACCATCAAATATAATCTTTTGTTCTACCATTAGTCTTCTCCCCTTTCCACAGTTTCTGTTTCATTTTCATAGGATTGGGTATCTACAATAGAACTTGACCCAACTTCTTCAAATTCCATCTCATCTACAATTAACTCTTGGTTACGAACATGAATATTCCATAGATCATAGTCTCTTTCCTTAACTGCAACAAGGGCCTGAGTTGGACAAACTTCAACACATCTTAGGCATCCCTTACAGTGATGATAGTCAGGTCCTAAGTTAACCATTGCAGGTTTATTACGATATTCTCCTGGAACAAATTGATATACCATATCAGGACATGCTGTATCACACAAACCACAGTTAATACACTTTTCCTTAATAAATTCTGGTACATAACCTTCCCTGATTGCTAACATATCATTGGATATCATACTACCTACATGGGGATTTAAACCGCCAATTGGGGCATTATCCCATCCCCAATCATATTTAACCTCTTTTGCCTCTACGTATTCATACTTACCATCTAAATCATATTCCTTACACACAACCTCTTCATACCCCCGCCTAACCCCTTTTAGATTTCCCTCTAGGGCTGCTGGGTACTTCTTACCAATAGCATTATCTACCGACTCCTCTATTGCCTCTAATGGTATAAAGCCTGATGCCTTAGCCAAAGCTCCAAGCATAACCATATTAACCCTTGTCTTTTCTTCCATAGCTATTTTAAGCGCATCTATACTGTAGACCTTACCTGCACATAATTTCAAGATGTCCCTTATACTATCTGGATCCTTATCTGTATTTACTACAATGGCTGTTTCCTCTGTTACACCTGCTGTTACTGCTACCTTTCCTGCTAATGCCTCATGAAATAAGCCTAGTAGGTGAGGCCTTGTTATTGGGGTAGAAATCCTGATTTCCTGATCTGGATTACACCAACGAATAAAGGATTTTACCGGAGTACCTTTTTTCTCGGATCCATAACTTGCAAAACTAGAGCTATTTAGCCCTAATTGAAGTGTTCCAACTTCCCCAAGAATTTTACCACATAGATTAGCACCTAGCCCTCCTATACTTTCAAGCCTAATTTCATAAAAGCCAAGTTCATTTGTTATAGGTAGTGATATTTCTGGAGCTACCATTTGTATCCCTCCTTGTATTTATTTACTATCATATATATCCTTTACCCTTTTAAATAAATTATGTATTATTTTAAATTTGTGATGCATCAAACTGCTTTAATATTTGAATAATATCATCCTCTCCAAGGCCAGCATGTCTTACATTGCTACAATATTGATTTTTATAGTCATAAATTTCAGATTCTAATTCTTCAATTTTCTTTAATAGCAATGTTACCTCTTCCCTCTCCTTCTTGCTTATTTCAAATTGTGGGTACTCATTGTTAATATGGTTTTTTATTTTTAGGAACAGCCTCTTCTTCCCCATTTCTATATCTAGGTACATTTCAAAAAAAGCTAATAGTATCCCTAGTCCTGCACTAATTATTATTAATATAGAGTTTACCTGCGACTGCCCTAATCCTAAAGTAGTAGCTTCAAAAATCACCATGGATATGATACTAATCCATAATAAAACCTTCCCCCTACGGGAAAGGGTCTCTACACCTTGAGTTTTAAATTTTCCTATTTTATTACAGTAGAAACTTTCCTTTATTAAGGTATCAACATCTACTGCCGATTTATCATCATAGGATTTATATTTATCCATTAGTAAAGAAATGAATCTAATTTTATTTTCTGGTCTATAGGCTTTTGGATCTAAGTAAATATCAATGCTTGTAGAAATTTTCTTAAGGTTATTATGAAACATAGTAAGACTTAAAAATGTAGATAAAAATACGATAATGTTAAGAGAAAAGAATATTAGTAACATCAAAAAACCCCTTCCATCTATTTGGTATTTTACTTATAATACCATTATAATCCATTTATTGGTAGATGCAAGGGGTAAATTCATTTAATTATATTTATTTATATCTTAGCTTTCTGATATTATTTCTATCATAGTTTCTATTATCTTACTTGCATTCCTAGCAGCAAGATTAACAAAATTATCAAAATTCACTTCAGCGCTTTGATCAGCCTTATCCGACACTGCCCTTATAATCACAAAAGGAACCTTATTTAAAAAACAAGTATGGGCTATAGCTGCGCCTTCCATTTCTGCGCAGTAGGCAGTGAAGTTGCTATATATCTCCTCCTTAACTTTGATACTAGATACAAACTGGTCGCCGCTGGCAATCCTTCCTATATATACCTTATGATCCCCCTTGATATCCTCTGCTGCCTGCTTGGCCATATCAACCAGCCATTTATCTGCCTCAAAAAATTGCTTATCCATACGGGGAATAAATCCTTTTTCATGCCCAAATGCTGTAACATCCATATCATGCTCCACAGTATCACTGGATATAATAATATCTCCTATATCTAGTTCTGGATGTAAGGCACCTGCTACACCTGTATTTATAACATAAGACACATTGAAACAATTTATTAAGACCTGGCTACATACTGCCGCATTTACCTTACCTATGCCACATCGTACAAGTACAATTTCCTGTCCATTTATATCACCTTCATAAAACTCCATACTTGCAATATTGCTAGTCTTTTTAAGGTTCATCTTTCTACGTATTGCAATTATTTCTTCTTCCATTGCTCCTATAATTCCTATTACTTTCATTTGCTCACTCCTTTATTTTCACTCTTTATGCAACTAAAAAGCCAAAGTGATTTTTCACCTGGCTTTTTGTAATAATATTATTCTAATCTTTCCATAAGCTTAAAGGAGTAACCCACCTGTTCTACCTCTTCTTTGGTAAGTATACTACCTTCCTTGGGCCTTCTATTTAACTTAAACACTACCGCCTTCTGGCCAACCATTTGAATAAAGTTAATACGGTTTGCTTGTATGTCCATCTCCATTAATTCAGACATAATTTCAGCTGTTGATTCATGTCCTACTGCAGATACATAACCATTTTTATGCAAAAGAAGTTTAGCCTCATTAAGGCTTATATCGGATATTCTATACAAACCATTAGTTGTAGCCACGGTTCCATTAAATATGCCTACTCTCATCTATATACCCCCTTTTTCATTAAGTATATCTGTCTATATATATAATAACACAAAACAAGGGGCTTCTGACCTTATTTACATAAATTCTCCAAGTTTTCTAAACTTATTATAACGATTCTTTAAAATTTCACTAATAGGTGACTGAATAAGTCCTATTATTTCTTCCTTCAAGTAAACCTCAAGTAGCCTCGCTGCCTCCTTTGGATTTTCACTAGCTCCACCTATAGGTTCTTTTATTATTCTATCAATTATATTAAAGTTATAAAGATCTTTAGCTGTTATTTTCATAACCTCAGCTGCTTGAGGCGCCATTGAACTATCCTTCCAAAGAATACTGGCAAAACCCTCTGGAGATAAAATAGAGTATATGGTGTTTTCCTGCATAAAAATTCTATCTGCCACTCCAAGAGCAAGAGCTCCACCACTACCCCCTTCACCTATTACCCCAGAAATAATAGGAGTTTTTAGCCTGGACATTTCTAGAAGATTCCTGGCTATAGCCTGGCCCTGCCCCCTCTCTTCTGCTCCTAAACCGCAGTAGGCGCCTGGAGTATCTATTAGGCAAATAACTGGTCTCTTAAACTTTTCAGCCTGTTTCATAAGGCGAAGGGCTTTACGATAACCTTCTGGATTAGGCATGGCAAAGTTATTAGCAATGTTCTCCTTTGTATCCATACCTTTATTTTGCCCTATTACCGTTACTGGGATACCATCTAGCCTAGCAATACCCCCAATTATAGCCCTGTCATCAGCAAAACTTCGATCACCCCGAAGTTCTATAAAATCATCAAAAATTTCATTTATATAGTAGTAGGCATTTGGCCTATCTTGTCTCCTTGCAATACTTACTGTCTCCCATGCACTTGACCTAGACATCTATATCACCTTCCTTGGGTTGGTGCAATAATAGTAAGGAAGAAAGCTTATCCCTTAACTCTCTTCTTTCTACAATCATATCTATCATTCCATGCTCCTGTAAAAATTCAGATTGCTGGAATCCTCTAGGAAGTTTTTGCTTGATGGTCTGTTCTATAACTCTAGGTCCAGCAAAGCCTACAAGGGCACCTGGTTCAGCTATAATAATATCGCCTAGCATAGCGAAGCTTGCAGTTACTCCTCCTGTTGTTGGATTAGTAAGTACCGTTATATATAAAAGTCCATTATCATCATGCCTAGCAAGAGCTGCACTAGTCTTGGCCATTTGCATAAGGGAAAAAATCCCCTCCTGCATCCTAGCTCCCCCTGAAGCTGTAAATAAAATAAGGGGCAGCCTATGTTCTGTGGCATATTCTATTGCCCTGCTTATCTTCTCCCCCACTACTGATCCCATGCTCCCCATCATAAACCTGCTATCCATAACCCCAATAACTAACTTAATCTTGTTTATCTTGCCTACACCTGTTAGTACAGCCTCATTTTGCTTACTTATATCTTTTGCTTTTTCTAGCTTCCTATTATAGCTATCAAATCCCAAAGGGTTAACTGACTCCATATCCTTATCTAATTCCTTCCAGCTTCCCCTATCCAGTATCTGATGTATCCTACTTCTGGCTGCTAAGGGAAAGTGATAATTACAAGTAGGGCATATACCATGGTTTTTCTTAATATCCTGGTGGTATATAGAACCTTTACAAGCCTTGCATTTTATCCACATACCTGCTGGTATTTTAGGTTTGTTATCCACATTTTCATCTTTTCTACCCTTAATTTGTGCATATCTAGGCTTTCTAAAAATTCCATTAAGCACTAACTAATCACCTCCATGCTAGTCATTATAGAATCAAATTCTCTTTCAATAAATCCAGTATCAAAATCACCCTTTTCAAATTCATGAGTATGAACAAGCTTATACTGAAAATCAATATTTGTATCTATTCCCCCTATTTGTAACTCGGCTAAGGCCCTGCGTATTAGATTAAGGGCTTCCTGCCTATTATCACCATAGGCTATTATTTTCATAAGCATAGAATCATAAACATGGGGTACACAGTAACTATCATAAATAGCAGTTTCTATTCTTATATTACGGCCACCTGGTATATGAAGGCCTGATATACTACCGGCACAAGGCCTAAAGTTAAATTCAGGATTCTCTGCATTTATTCTGCATTCTATAGCATGCCCCTGAATCTCTGTATCATCTTGCTTGAAGGATAATTCTTTGCCTGCTGCTATATTTATTTGTTCCTTTATTAAGTCAATTCCTGTTACCATTTCAGTTACAGGATGCTCAACCTGGATTCTTGTATTCATCTCTATAAAATAATAATTATCATCCTGATCCATAATAAACTCTATAGTCCCTGCATTGGAATAATTGACGGCCTTAGCCGCCTTAATAGCATGGTTTCCCATTCTATCTCTTAGATCATTACTTATACCTGGAGCTGGCGATTCTTCAATCATCTTTTGATGCCTTCTTTGCAAGGAACAATCCCTTTCACCTAAGTGTACCACCCTACCATGCTCATCTGCCATTATTTGAAACTCTATATGCCTTGGTCTTTCTATATATTTTTCTATATAGACGCTATCATCTCCAAAAGCTCCCTTTGACTCAGCTCTTGCGGAAGAAAAAGCCTTTCCTAGTTCTGCCTCTTCCCATACTAGGCGCATTCCCCTACCACCGCCGCCTGATGATGCTTTTATCATAACAGGGTAACCTATATCCCTAGCTATATCCTTAGCCATATCTATACTTTCTACTACTCCATTAGAACCTGGCACAACAGGGACCCCGGCCTTTATCATCATTTCCCTTGCCCTAGCCTTATCACCCATCTTCTCTATAATAGATGCATCCGGTCCTATAAACTTGATATTACAACTCTCGCAAATCCTAGCAAACTTAGTATTTTCAGATAAAAAACCAAAACCAGGGTGGATTGCTTGGGCTCCACTTCCTATTGCTGCACTAATAATATTTTCCATATGAAGATAGCTATCTTTAGGTAAAGGACCACCTATACAAATTGCCTGATCTGCCATCTTTACATGAAGAGCCTCCTTATCAGCCTGGGAATATACTGCTACAGTTTCTATTCCCATTTCCCTGCAAGCCCTTATAATCCTTACAGCTATTTCACCCCTATTGGCTATTAAAATCCTTTGAAACATTATCCACCTCCTAAGCAATTGCAAACATTAATTCCGCCTGGCAGGCTATCTTGCCATCTACCCTGGCAGTGGCTTTACCTATGCCTATAGGTCCTTTTTGTTTAATAATTTCGCAGCTTAAATCCAGCCTATCACCTGGCATTACCTTTTCTTTAAATCTAGCACTGTTAATGCCGGCAAAAAAAGCAAGCTTACCTTTCATCTCTTCTTGGGATAAAAGAGCAAGGGCTCCTACCTGCGCCAAAGCCTCTATAATAAGCACTCCTGGCATTACAGGCATTTCCGGAAAATGCCCCTGAAAAAAATATTCATTTATACTTACATTCTTATATCCACTAGCACTTCTACAATCCTTGGCAACACAAGCCCTATCTATTAATAAAAAAGGATACCTATGGGGTATTATATCCATAATTTCTTTTGCAGTTAACATATTAATCTCCATCCTTAAGGCCTTATAATAAATAAAGGCTGGCCATATTCAACCATTTCCTCATTATCTACTAATACCTCAATAATCTCTCCGTCTATTTCAGCTTCTACCTCATTCATTAGCTTCATAGCTTCTATAATACAAACTATATCACCTTTTTTCACCCTTCTTCCTACATCTACAAATGGCTCTGACCCTGGCTCTGGTGCCCTATAAACTGTACCCACCATAGGAGCTACTATCTGGCATCCTTCTAGCTTATCTGACTTACTTTCTTGAGTTATTTCCTGGCAAGAAGGCTGAACAAGTGGGCCCATAACTTCAGGTGTCATTATAATTTCATTCTTTCTCTCTAGGTTTATATAAGTATCATCATATTTAAGTTCGAACTTTGTTAGTTCACATTCCTTAAATTCATTCATAATTTCCTTGATTGTATTAATATCCAACTTATTCCCTTCCTTCCCATTTTTTCATTAAAAGACTTGCGTTGTGGCCACCAAATCCTAGTGAATTGCTCATAGCATAACTTATATCAGCCTGACGTCCATTATTAGGTACATAGTCTAAATCACAGTCAGGATCAGGATTAATATAACCAATAGTAGGGGGTATGAAACTGTCTTCTAAGGCCTTAGCGCTTGCTATGGCTTCAATTGCACCTGCCGCTCCTAGTAGATGACCTGTCATAGATTTAGTTGAGCTAATAGCAAGATCTCCCGATATATTAGCAAACACTTTTTTGATAGCTAGTGTTTCGAAACTATCATTATATGGTGTACTTGTTCCATGGGCATTTATGTAGCCTACCTTACTCTTGCTAACCCCTGCTTCACTAATTGCTTCTTCCATGGCCCTAGCTGCCCCATCTCCCGTTGGATCTGGTGATGTCATATGGTAGGCATCCCCAGTTGCACCATAACCAACTACTTCTGCTATAATATTCGCCTTTCTATCTAGGGCATGTTCCAGGCTTTCCATAAAGAGTACCCCTGCACCTTCACCCATGACAAAACCATTTCTCTCCTTATCAAAGGGTATGGATGCCCTTTTAGGATCCCTGCTTTCACTCAGGGCCTTAAGCGACTGAAATCCAGCTATACCTAGTGGTGTAATACTTGCTTCTGAACCTCCCGCTAATACCATTTCATTAACTCCTGATTTAATAAGCCTGTACGCCTCCCCTATTGAGTGGGTGCCTGCTGCACATGCTGTAACTACGGTACTACAAACCCCTTTAGCACCAGTATATATGGCAACATTACCCGCCCCCATATTCCCTATACTCATGGGTATAAAAAATGGGGATACTCTTCTTGGCCCCTTATCATAGAGACTCCTAGCCTCCTTTTCAATTGTTGAAAGGCCTCCTATACCTGTGCCTATAATTACTCCCAATTTTGTTTTATCTACCTTATCTAGATCTATAGCAGAGTTATCTATAGCTTCCATTGCAGCATATATGGCAAACTGGGAAAATCTATCTAACCTTCTTGCTTCCCTTTTATTAATATACTTAACTGGGTTAAAATCTTTAACCTCAGCTGCAAGCTTTACATCATATCCATCTGATGTATCAAAAGCCTTAATAAAATCAATCCCACATACACCATTTCTTATATTATCCCAAAAAACATCTATATCATTACCAAGGGGAGATACAACCCCCATACCTGTTATAACTACACGGTTATTCATCTTCCACCTGCCTATTATAAATTAACTACATTGACATTCCACCGTTAACTCCTATTACCTGACCTGTGATATAAGCTGAAAGATCACTAGCTAAAAAAAGTGCTGTATTTGCTACTTCTTCTGGCCTTCCCATTCTTCCCATTGGTATATTAGTAAGTAAATTATCCTTAATCCCTTCAGAAAGTTTATCTGTCATATCTGTATCTATAAATCCTGGTGCTATGGCATTAACCCTTAAATCTCTGCCCGCAAACTCCCTTGCAACCGACTTTGTAAAACCTATAACCCCTGCCTTAGAAGCTGAATAATTACTTTGACCTATATTACCCACAAGACCTGAAATAGATGACATATTAATAATGCTTCCACCATTTTTTATCATTGCCTTGCTAGCATGCTTAGTACAATTAAAAACACCTTTTAGGTTTACATCTATAACATCATCAAACTCTGCCTCCGTCATCCTAAGAAGTAGCATGTCTTTAGTAATACCAGCATTGTTAACTAGAATATCCAGTCTTCCATACTTATCTACAATTCCATCTATCATGCTCTTTACTTCCAGGCTATTTGCAACATCAGCCTTTACTGCTATAGCCTGGCCACCTAGCTCTTCTATCTCCTTGACAAGACTTATAGCCTCATCTTTAGAAGATGTATAGTTAACAGCCACTATGGCTCCTTGATTTGCAAAAAGCAGAGATATAGCTTTGCCTATCCCCCTGCCTCCTCCTGTGATTAAAGCCACTTTATCTTTTAGCATTTAATTACTCCTCCTACTATTTCTTGAGTCTTCTTTAAGGTTTCTGGGCTTTCTATATTAGCTACAAGCTTATTTTTGTCCATCTTTCTAACAAAACTACATAGGGTTTTACCCTTACCTAGCTCTATAAATAGATCTACTTCTTCTTTTATTAAATACTCAATACTTTCCCTAAATCTGACCCTGCTTTTAATCTGCAAAGGTATATTATCTATTATTTCTCCTGCATCCATAGGCCTTGCTAGAACATTGCTTACAATAGGTATTATTGGTTCCTTAATATCTAATAATTTTATTTCTTCTTCCATTTCCTTGGCAGCTTCCTCTAGCAAGCTACTATGAAAGGGTCCACTTACATTAAGCTTAAGCGTACGCTTAGCCCCCCTATCCTTCGCCATCTGGCAAAGCCTTGCAACTGCCTTACTCTCTCCCGATATGACAAGCTGGCCTGGGCAGTTATCATTGGCTATTTCTACTACTCCTATTTCTTCTTTCTTGCAAAGATCCTCAATTTCGTCCACTTGGAGCCCTAATATTGCCGCCATGCTTCCATCAAGCTTTTCTGATGCCCTATCCATAAAAACAGCCCTTTTTTCTACTAGTCTTAAAGTCTCCTCAAATGACAGAGCCCCTGATGCATAGAGGGCTGTATATTCACCTAGGCTAAATCCTGCTACAATATCTGGCATAATTCCATTAGCCTTGGCGGCTTCTAAAGCTGCTACACTTACCGTAAAAAGTGCAGGCTGGGTGTATCTAGTTTTATTAATAAGGCCATGTGGATCTTCAAAACATAGCTTTTTTAAATCCCAACCTACTATATCTTCGGCATGGTCAAAAATCATTTTACTTTCAGAATAATAATTATATAAGTCCATCCCCATGCCTACTGCTTGCGCACCCTGGCCGGAAAATAAAAACGCTACCTTCATATGTCACATCCTCTTATTAATTTTTCTGTTTCATTCCATACTTCATCTATTATTTCCTTGGCCGACTGCTCCCTAGTGACTAGACCAGAGATTTGCCCTGCCATTACAACACCCTTATTAATATCACCATCTACAACTGCTCTTTGAAGAGCCCCTTCACCTAATTTATCTAGCTCACCTGGTTCTGTTCCCTCTTTTTCCAGTCTTATATATTCCCTACTTAACTGATTTCTTAGGGACCTTACCGGATGCCCTGTACTTCTCCCTGTAACTACAGCATCTATATCACTTGCTTTTATAACCCTTTGTTTATAATCTTTATGGGCTGGTGACTCATGGGCTACCAAAAATCTTGTACCCATTTGTACTCCTTTAGCACCTAGCATAAAGGCTGCTGCAACTCCCCTACCATCCCCTATACCACCTGCTGCAATAACTGGCACTGATACTACCTGGGATGCTTGTGGCACAAGTGCCATAGTTGTAAGTTCTCCTATATGGCCTCCCGCTTCACAGCCCTCAACTATAATTGCATCTGCACCTACCTTTTCCATCTTTCTTGCAATTGCTACTGATGGTACAACAGGTATAAATTTAATTCCATTATCTTTCCACATCTCAACATATCTAGCAGGGTTACCCGCTCCTGTTGTAACTACTTTAACTCCTTCTTCAACAATCATATGGGCTACTTCATCAGCATAGGGGCTTAGTAGCATAATATTCACCCCAAAAGGCCTATCAGTTAACTCCTTACATTTCCTAATCTCTTCTCTCACCCATTTAGTTGGAGCATTGCCACTAGCTATAATACCTAATCCACCAGCCTGGGACACAGCCGCAGCTAGGGCATGGTTTGCAACCCATGCCATGCCACCTTGAATAATAGGATAGTTAATCCCTAACATACTACAAAGATTTTGGTACATCTTATCACCTATTCTTCTTCTCTTGACATAATATAATTAACTGCATCCTCCACAGTAAGGATTTTTTCCACATCTTCATTTGAGATTTCCATATCAAATTCATCCTCTAGCTCCATTACAAATTCAAAGAGGTCTAAGGAATCAGCTCCTAAATCCTCTATAAAGCTAGTGCTTAACTCTACCTCTTCTGGATTCACACCTAAACTATCTACTGTAATTTCTTTGATTTTTTCGAATATCATCTTAATTTCCTCCTAAATAATATATTGTATTTACCACTTAATTAAGGCAGAGCCCCATGTAAGGCCCCCACCAAAGCCCACTATTATTACTAAATCTCCCTTATTCAAGCTTCCTTTTTCATCAAGTTGATTAAGGGCAATTGGTATGCTAGCAGCTGAAGTATTACCATAGTCAGCTATGTTCTTATGAAATCTTCCTATTGGTAATTTCATCTTTCTCGCTAGGCTATCAATTATCCTTTCATTAGCTTGGTGTAATACAAAATGATCAATATCATTTATTGTATATTCTGTACCATCTAATAGCTTCTCTATACAAATTGGTACGATTTTATTTGCAAAACTATATACCTGCCTACCCTTCATTTCCATGTAAGGATTATATTCCTCGCCTTCATACAGTATATTTTTATTCTTACTAGCCCTAAGTGTTAAAAGACCAGCACCACCCCCATCACTTCCTGTATAGGTTTTTATAATCCCTGGCTTTTGATCCTGGCTTAGGATTACAGCGCCTGCCCCATCACCAAATAAAACACATGTACTCCTATCTTCCCAGTCCAAGGTCTTAGATAGGACCTCACTTCCTATAAGGAGGGCTGTTTTGTAATCTCCACACCTTATCCCCTGACTTGCAAGCTTAAGCCCATATACAAAACCACTACATGCAGCACTTAAATCAAAGGAAGTTGCATTTATTGCTCCTATTTCTTCTTGAACCAAACAGGCAGTGCTAGGCATAAAATATTCTGGGGAAATTGTTGCAACTATAATTAAATCTATATCCTCTCCCCTAGTATTCGATCTTGCTAAAGCCTCTTTTGCTGCGGATACTGCAAGACTTGTTGTTGTTTCCCCTGTAGACAAATGTCTACTTTTAATCCCAGTCCTGCTAGCAATCCACTCATCTGTAGTATCTACATAATTGCTTAATTCATTATTTGATATTTTAGTCCTTGGTACACTAGAAGCTGTTCCCTTAATGCTTACATAGTTCATGCACTACACCTCGTATAATATGTTTATTTGACTAACTTATACTTTTCCTTAAAGAAATTATTAAGATTAGACAAGGAGTGAATCAATATCTCATTTCCTTCTATAGATAGACCTTCAATCATGTTTTTAACCATCTCCCTATGAAATTCCTCATGGATTTTATAGGCTAGCCTACCTTTTTTGCTTAAGTTAATCTCTACAACACGCCTATCTGTTTCTGATCTATTTCTTTCTACATAACCTTTGTTTACTAATCTATTAATGGCCGTTGTAAGTGTACCAACCGTTATATTAAGTCTATCTGCCACATCTGTCATAGTGTGAACACCAGGCCCTATAGCCTCAATGGTATGCATTTCTGTTATTGAAATATCATCAAATGGTCCTGACTTAATAGCTGCTTGTTCTATTATTAATATATCGTTAAAAATCTCTACTAAAAGTTCATTTACTAGTCTAATTGGGTTATCTTCCATTCTATCCTCCCTTCAAATTCCTTGGCACTTCAAATACTTTGTATGTCAAAGCATTATATCTAGAAGTATATAATTACATTTTTAAATTGTCAAGTATTATAGTGAAAATAATAAGACATCCCCTTATTATTTTTTCACTAAAAGGGGTACATCCTATCTAGCACTTTTCGCAAGCGTAGCTTGTGCTAGATAAGATGTACCCCCCTTACTTATAGGGTTGCCCCTAAAAAGTCTACAAATAATGGATGTGGCCTATTGGGTCTTGATGTAAACTCTGGATGGAACTGGACTCCAACAAACCAAGGATGATCCTTAAGTTCTATCATTTCAACTAAGGTTTCATCTGGTGATATTCCTGAAATTACTAAACCATGTTTCTCTAGTAGTTCACAGTAATCACTATTAAATTCATAACGATGCCTATGTCGCTCACTTATTAGCTCTTCCTTATAGGCCTTATGAGCCAATGTTCCTTCTATTATCTTACAAGGTGATGCACCAAGTCTCATAGTACCACCTAAATGTTCTATATCCTTTTGATCATCCATTACAGTAATAACTGGCTGTGGTGTATCTGGTTCAAACTCTGTACTATGGGCCTCAGTTAATCCAACAACATTTCGGCCAAACTCTACAACAGCCATTTGCATTCCAAGACATATCCCAAAGAAAGGAATCTTATTTTCTCTTGCATATTGAGCTGCATAGATTTTGCCATCTATACCTCTTTTACCAAAGCCACCTGGTACAATTACACCATCTACATTAGCTAAGCTTTCTCCTATATTATCTTGGCTTACAAGTTCTGAATCTATCCATTCAATTTCAACATCTGTTTGATGATGTATGCCAGCATGATGTAATGCCTCAACTATTGAAATGTAGGCATCATGTAATTCAACATATTTTCCTACTAGTGCTATAGTTTTCTTATGGATTGGGTTTTTCTCCCTTTCAACCATCTTAATCCATGCATCTAAATCAGGTTCTTTTACTTCTAGATTAAGCTTTTTACTAACAATATTTGCAAGATCCTGTTCTTCTAGCATTAATGGGATTTCATATAGTGTCTCAGCATCTAAATTTTGTATTACGCAGCTTTTGTCTACGCTACAAAATAGGGCAATTTTATCTATCATATCTTGAGGCATTTCTTGTTCAGTACGGCAAACAATAATATCTGGCTGTATACCTATGGACCTAAGTTCTTTTACAGAGTGCTGGGTTGGCTTAGTTTTCATTTCTCCTGATTTTATTAGATAAGGTACTAAGGTAACATGTATGTATAGTACATTTTCCCTGCCTACATCATTTGCTACTTGCCTTATAGCTTCTAGGAAAGGCAGGCTTTCGATATCACCTACAGTTCCACCAATTTCTGTAATAACAATATCTGATGGCTCACCTGTTTTACCTACCCTATATACACAATCCTTAATTTCATTTGTAATATGGGGTATTACCTGTACAGTTGCACCATCGTATTCCCCTCTTCTTTCCTTATTTAAAACTGACCAATACACCTTACCTGTGGTTATATTGCTATATCTATTTAGTTTTTCATCAATAAATCTTTCATAATGTCCTAGGTCTAAATCTGTCTCTGCTCCGTCATGGGTAACAAATACCTCACCATGTTGGTAAGGACTCATTGTCCCAGGATCTATATTAATATATGGATCAAATTTTTGAATTGTAACTTTCTTGCCCCTTGCTTTTAGAAGTCTACCTAAACAAGCTGCTGTAATCCCCTTTCCTAGTCCTGAAACTACACCGCCTGTTACGAAAATATACTTTGTGGCCATCCTTATTCACCTCAACGTTTGTATGTTAACTATTACACTTTCTTATCTCATGTAAAACTAGCTCTATACCACTGCTAGTTTTATTTTTGTTCATTTGCTTAATAAACTCTTCCCTTTGTTTATGTAGCTTATCTATTGCTTGCTGTAAGCTACCTTGGTTCATATCCTCTTCTTCCATAACCATACAAAGCCCCTGTTTTTCCATAGATTTGGCATTTAGAATCTGATCTCCCCTACTTGCCTCTAACGACAAGGGTACCAGTAGTGCCGGAATTTTTAGGGCGGTAATTTCTGCTATAGCGTTAGCACCTGCCCTAGAAAGCATTAGGCTAGTTATGGCAAAAATATGAGGCAATTCTTCTCCTACATATTCGAACTGTTTATACCCTTGAAGGCCTTCTAATTCCTTATCTAGGTTGCCCTTGCCACATATATGAATAATATTATAACTCGGTAATAAATCATTTAGGATTTCCCTAACTATATTGTTAATCCTTACAGATCCCTGACTACCACCCATTATGGTTATGGCTGGTTTGTCATCCTTAAAATCACAAATCTTCTTACCTTGCTTAGCATCTCCCTTAAATAAATCTTCCCTTATAGGCGTACCAGTAATTACACCCTTATCCTTTACATGATCCAATGTTTCAGGGAAGTTTACACATATCTTCTTAGCAAAAGGAAATGCTATTTTGTTTGCTAAACCAGGGGTAATATCTGACTCATGGATAACTACAGGTATTCCCCTCATCTTTGCCGCTATAACAACTGGTACACTTACATAACCACCCTTGGAAAATACAACATTAGGCTTTAGTTTCTTAAGCAATATAAAAGCATCTAAAAGTCCCTTTACTACTTTAAATGGATCCGTTATATTCTTTAAATCTATATACCTACGCAATTTCCCCGATGAAATCCCATAATAGGGAATCCCCTCATCTTCAATAAGATTTTTTTCAATACCTTCATGGCTTCCAATATATCTAATATCCCATCCCTCTTTTTCAAGGGTAGGAATCATAGCAATATTTGGGGTAACATGTCCAGCTGTGCCTCCACCAGTTAGCACAATAGTTTTCATGTTTTATCCTCCTTAATCACATCATCTTATAATATAACTTTTCATCTGATTAAGTCAACAATATTACATGTTGCTTTTGATTTTGTCAACAAATTCTTCTAATTCTTCAGATGTCATCTGGCTATTTGCTTCCCAACCAATTCTAACACTGTCATTTTCATATCTTGGGATTAAATGGAGGTGGTAATGAAATACTGTTTGACCCGCTACCTTGCCATTATTTTGAAGAATATTTAATCCTTCATTTCCAAATGTTTTCTTAAGTATACTAGCAAATCTAGTTGCAAACTCAAACATTCTAGCTGCTACTAGTGGATCCAGTTCATATATATCTTCAACATGTTCCTTGGGAATAATCAATATATGACCATTTGTAGCTGGAAATCTATCTAACATCACCCTAAATTCATCATTCTCAAAAATAGTAGCTGATGGAATTTCACCTGAATTAATACGACAAAAAATACAATCCTTCTTCATACTTGCCTCCCTTTACATAGCCTTAAATATTTGGTCTAGCTTAGCTAAAAGCATAAAGTTACCTCTTACTTTTAGTTGCCCTAGCATAAATGCTTTTTGGGTTGTAAGTCTTTTAGTTAAAATCTCTTTAAATATATCTTCATCTGCGGTAAGCTCAACATCTGCTCCTTGATAAACGCCTTCGTTAAATATACATTCACCATTTTCAATAGTTATATATCCACTAAAACTTTCTTCTGCTAACATATGATACTGAATAGTAGCATTAAATTCACTATCATACTGGCCCTGGAAATAGTGTGGTAGGCTACTAATCATATGCCTAGTAGTCTTAAGCTGGGGCTTTGGAATATTACTTTCCTTATCCTCCACTTCACTTAATTGCTTCTCAAAGAAGTTGGCTAAGTCTTCTATATCCCTTTCCTGACGATTACCAATGTCCTTTTCTCCTGTATGGCCCTCGTATTTTTCTTCTTCCTTACTTAATACCTGGCCAAAGCCCCCACTATGATTAGATCCCTGACCTGAGAAGTTTGAAAAATCACTTCCTACTATTGGTCTCCTATCTTGCTTAATCATTCTATAAAAATCCTCTGTCATTCTTTCTAGATTATTTTGTATTTCATCCTTTTGACTTTCATAAACTGGGGCATAAATTCCAAGTTTACCAAATTCGCTACCACCAAGTATACTCCAAGCATGTAGTATATATTCTCCGGCCTCTCTTTCACCTCTCCAATCAGTAGAAGTAATAGAAAATATAGGTTTCTTAAAAATTTCGCTTCCTTTATGAGCACTACAATATTCAAAAAATGTACTTAGGCTTCCACTAATTGATAATAACTCTACCCTACTTGCCACAATCACACCTGCAGCCTGATTTATGTAACCTAATATTTCTTTGATTTCTTCTGTATCATAACCCTTATAATAAGATAGCACATCTAACTGTATTTCCCTAACTTCTACTTGTAACTCCCCTAAAACCTTGCTTATTGATTGCAAAATCTCTTCTATTATTGGGTCTTCCTTACCTGATTTAAGTATTATTACTCTCATATATGCCACCTCCCCTTAACATTGTCCTATTAAGCCATAAATCATAAATATCCATAACATCTTTACCTGTAACCTCTTCTATAGTTTCCATAAGATCATAACCTGTTGGCCTCCCAAATGAATACTTCCTATAGTATGCCCTAAGGGTTTCCATAAACCCTTCTTCCCCTAATCTTATCTCTATATTATAAAACATATTCATAATAGCTTGATAATTATCCAGACCATAAGTATCATCGGATCCCTCATTTGATTCTATATAAGATTTCATTTGACCTTCTGAGAGATATTGCCTTTTACTTAAATATTCTAGCAATCCATCATTAATCAAGCTGTCACTTTTCCTATTGCTGCCTATGATATAACCTAGCCACTGTTTACCTACTAAAATATTTAATGTATTCCGCCTATCTATCCATGTTGAAAAATCACCTGCTACCAAGGTAGGATATGATTTCCCTTCTTGATCTTTCTTATGGATTACTGTAAATTGTTCATAGGGATACATACCAAAAATTTCTGAATATATTCCAATACTCTTTTCTATCTCAGGCATTAACTCCTTAGCTATATCATCCTCGTCTTGGTAGTATAATACTACAGAATAACCAGCTTCAGTGTTAATAGTCTCCTTTTCCATATGATCATCTATAAATATACCAAAACCCCTAACACGGTTAGCCCTAAAGGATGTTTCAATCATACCATTACTCTCGAGAATATCCTCTATTATTCCCGTCCCAATAGGATATTTCCCTTTGGGCGTAAATACTGTAACCACATAATTACCAAGCTCTATTAAAGGGCCAAAATCTTTCTTTCTACCATTGTTAATAGACCAACCTAACTCCTCATCAAAGGCTAAAATTGTAGGAATAATATTATTATCCAACATGCCTTCAAATTCTATAGTTAAAGTTAGCTCCTCGCCCTTTTCAATGGTAAATGGTGATTGAATTAATATATCTGATTTTTCTTCAGTATATGCAACAGGATCTGAATTAAGCTGTATACTACTTACCCTTATACCTTCTGCATTCATTAATATGCGCTCAGTTACCCTATCATAATTGTGGATATAGGATATTTGGGCAATGCCCTTATAAAATTTAGCTTCTTCATCAACTGATATTTCAACTGTGTATTGGCTGTACTCCTTAACTTCATCTAGGTATTCATCTATTATAATTTCTTCTTCTACATCTTCTTTATTAGCTTGCTTCCTTTGTCCTATAAAAAAGATAAATGCTACTCCTATTATTACGATGACTATGGCAACAATCCAACTTTTTCTGTGCATTTTGCCACTCCCTTCTAAATATACACCTATCCTATATATAATTATTATATAGGGTTAGAAGTTTGTAAAGTACATATAAATTACCAACTTAGATATTCGCTTGCATTTTGCAAATAACAATTCTTAAAATCTATGATTTCCCAGCATGTAAAAAACTGTTTATGCTTTATACGAAGGTGGAGTATATCACCTTCCCTCATGGAGGTAACTATATACCCTACTAATGCTACCCTTACAAGATTCCCTTTCGAAATATTCTTTAGGACTAGGGTATTATCATATTCTATCTCATCTACCTGAAATAAACCTTGCTGATATATACCATCTTGTTTCTTGATATTTCGTCTTGACTTATATTTTTTATAATCTTCCAGGTCTATAACAAGAGGATCAACAGCTAGTATTGGGTATCCAAAATGTTGTAAAAATAACTCCTTAAGTCTCTGTATACGTATACACTCTCTTCTGTAATAGTTTTCGGCTTCAGATGTAAATAAAATTTTAATGTCATGGTTATTCCTAATATAGTCACAATACCCCAAAACCACATTTAAAACTTGCTGGAATTCCTTTTCACTTAAATCTTTCTGATTCTTGGGTAACCAATAGATTAAAAACTTATCAAAAAAAGTCCAGTCTACTTCCTTAAGGTCTGTTGGCCTATCTATACTTGTACAATAGTTGTGTAGCATCCCAATTGCTTCTTGCTGATTTTGGCAAATATAGTTATTATCTTTTCTATATTCTACATAGCTAACAATAGATTCTAATACCTCCATACTAATAACCTCCCATTAGTTACTATCTATAGGTATTAGTGTTTTCATATTGTGGGAATTTTATACCAAAAAAGCATCTCTTTGCAGAGATACTTTTTTAAATGGAGTTTTGAATTAAATGTTGTATTCTTTTAGGTCCGCACGGAAAATATTTGCCGTCTTCTGGAATTCTGCCATATTATTTGTAAGTTCCTCAATTTGTGATATATATACCGTTACATTGGAGCTTACCTCTTCTGAAACTGCTGAATTTTCTTCGGCAATAGATACTAAAGCTTCCATTTGCTCGAATATTCTTTCTATCTTTTCTGCCTCTTCCACAAGTTCCTTACTCATACTAACAGTTACACCTGATACATCCTGTAATCTTACATCTGCTTCATTGCTTTCTACTGCTACAGCATTTAAGGCTTCACCCTGGGCTAAAAGTACATTATACTGTTGATCAACTTTCTCACCAAGTGAGGTAATCTGACCTGTAAATTGTTCAAGTAGCTGGCTTATGCTATCTACAGCACTTTTAGATCCTTCTGCAAGCTCCCTAATTTCATTAGCAACTACTGCAAAGCCTCTTCCCTGTTCTCCAGCCCTTGCCGCCTCTATGGACGCATTAAGTGCTAATAAGTTAGTTTGCTCAGCTATTGAAGTTACTGTTGTTATAATGCTTTCAATATCACTAACCTTATCTCTTAGGTCAACACTTTCCTGCTTAACATCTGCAAACTGATTAGAAACATCTTGTAGGCTTTGTACAGATGCCTCTAAATCTGTAGAGTTATGCCTTATATTGTCAGCTACTGCCTCCAGCTCTACCCTACTATTATCCTGCTTACCTGTAATATCTTGGAGTGTTGCTACATTGTTATTAAGAACACCAGATACTATCTCTGTTTCTTCTGCTTGGGATACTGCTCCTACCGCTATTTGCTCTACACTTGTTGATATATCAGATGATGTACGGTTCATATTATCTGCTATATCTCTTATAGCCTGTGTAAACATTTCCATCTCATCGGTAATACCTTTAAAGGCAATAAAGTCCCCAATTAACTCCTGCCTATATTCTTCTAACATTACTCCAATTTCATCGAATTCGTCAAAGCTACTCATCTCTAATTGCTCGGTATAAACCTTATCCATAAAGTTGCCTAACTGCCTTTTAATACTTCCAAGTGGCGCCATTACACGGTTAGCTGCTATAAAACTTCCAAGTCCTGAAAGAGCAAGCATAAGAAATACACTTACATATTTACTGCTTATAGGTATGGTTACCAATGTCCCTATTAGACCTGCAAAAACTGTTCCAAATAGTATTTTAAGGTCAGCCCTTTTAGCTATACCTAAGGATAGAACCTTACTAGCAAGGTAACTACGTTTGTTATAAATCTGCTTTTCAAATGTTAATTTTAACTCTATTCTATTACCTTCCGAAGATAGCTTTTCTATTTTAAGTTTTTCACCAAAGTGAATCTGTGCTCCCTCCAATAGCCCATATAAGTATTCTTCCATCATTCTTGGAGATTCATATACAAATATTGCATCATGGGAAGAAGATGGCTTAATATCAATATACGGTGGTGTTGCACCTGGTATATTCTTTTTGACTATTTCATGAATGTCATATAAAGATGCCAAAAAACTATACAAATTTTCTTTCTCAAAAAATGCTGGATATATTTTAGAAAACATGTTTATATTCCCAAGTCCCATGGATCTCCAAACTTCCTTAGCCGTAACCTGGTTATCCTTGGCCAGGACCTTGATAAACTCTTTAACTGTATCATCAGGTATATCTTCACTAATTAAGAAGATCCTATTAGGTGGCCAGCCAACTGCTTCCATAGCTTTTTCTGTAGAACTTTGACCATATGTAACTTTACTTGTCTCAACCCAAGTTGAAACTACTGTACCTTTCATATTAGCCTCTCTCCTTTATATTATTCTTGGTATATTATTTGTAAATATTACTAATATCATTATACACTATTAAGACGTTTTTGAAAATGTTAAAGATACTAGATAATCATTATAATAAGGCATTAATAATATAAAGCATAACAATTCCTGGTAACCCTAATATTGCTATAGTCCCAGCCGTTATCCCATTTAGTCCAATTGCTATAAAAAGAAATAATAAATTAATAAGCCAAACAATTCCCATACCAACTACAACTTTTAAAAAAACGGTAAGTAACTGCTTCCTCCAGACACTCCAAATCAGCATAAGTACACAAACAAATATAAGCGCTATAATAACCTGTTGTGAATTAACATTTTCCATTATATCACCCCTAGAATATGTATACGTAGGTTATTCTGGTTTAATACCTATTTTGTACAACTTATAGTCACCATATTTTAGGACCTATGGTGACTATAGTATAACTTCTTCATACAACGTATAAGGTAGCCATATTTAATCTGGTCTGCCTTAAACTTATAGGTATAGTACTCAATAAGTTCAGGATCTGTAGCACTCTCAAAGTGACTAAAGCTAGTAGCCATCTCCCTATAGGCTTCATTAATCTCAGCCAGCAACTCCCTCTCCTCCTCACTCATCTTTCTTTCTTCCTTGAGCATAGCACGTCTTAACTTATTGCTTATCTTACTATCATATGGATAACCACCATATCTTATAGCTTCCATCGTCTCACATCCTTATATAGATTTATGTTTATTATGGAGTATTGACAGAATAAAGTTTTCTATACAAGTAAAGCTCATAAGTCATACTCTTATTCCGGATAACCTTTTGCTAAGTCTTTTTGCTCCTGAATATTGTTTTTACTAAAAGCTACAAACTCACTACGTTCAAACATGTAGCTTTTTATACGTAAAAATAATATTCCTTCGCATAGACTTAGGAAAAAGGCTATTATGGAAGCGTGTATGACTTATGAGACCTTAGTGTGGTATAGATGGGAAAGGTTTTTATGGAATGATTGGGTTTGTATTAGATAAGATGTACTCCCACATTATAACTAAAAGGGGATATACTTCTCAAATAATACTTTTCTCAAGCAAAGCTTGAGCTTGTATTATATAAGACATACCCCTACATTATAACTAAAAGGGGATATACTTCTTAAATAATGCTTTTCTCAAGCAAGGCTTGAGCTTGCATTATTTAAGACGTATACCCCTTTATCTTACTGAAGTAGTTGTAGTATTTGTTGTGGTCTTTGGTTTGCCTGGGCTAGCATTGCATTACCTGCTTGTGCAAGAATATTATCCTTTGTATATTCTGCCATTTCTGCTGCCATATCAGCGTCTTGAATTCTAGCCATTGATGATGTCATATTTTCTGCTGCAACATCTAGGTTGGCTACTGTATGCTCTAGTCTATTTTGGTAGGCACCAAGTTTAGAACGAGCTGATGATACCTGGGCTATAGCTGCATCTACAAGTCCTATGGCTTCTTGGGATTTAGCTGATGTATTAAGGTTCATATCATCTAAGCCAAGAGCTGCTGTACTCATATTTTGAATACGAAGTTGCATCATTTGCCCTTCATTAGCTCCTATTTGAAGATCAAGTGGACCTGTTTTAAGGAGGGATAGGGTTACTTCATCTAGGCCTGGTGATTCCGGATCAAAATTCGCCTTATCTACTTTATATTTTGTTTTGGCACTATCTACACTTAATCTAAATCCGTTAGTTCCTTCAAAGGTTACTACACTCCCCTTGGTACTTGGTGTTACACCTGGTGGGAATGTGTCCTTATTAATGGTGACAGCAACATCTGAACCAAGTATAGATTTTTTTGCTCCATCCACTCCAACATCTTTAAGTCCTAAAGCCTCAAGTAATTTTTCATCTCCATTTATGGTAATCTCTTTTTTCCCGTATTCCCTATGGAGCATATTAATTTTTTCCCCATTTGCAAAGTCTTCATTATCCACTGTTGCCATATCTATTCCCATAGTATCACATAAATCACTTAGTTTACGGAAGACCGTATCTGCATCATCATCTTCCTTTATTTCTACTTGTTCACCATTAATATTTACAATACCAGTTTGTGTAATCTTACCATTAGTATCAAAAAGTCCATCAACACCTCCACCCTGAAGTGTTGTCTTTGTTGCAGGATCTGTTACTGTAAATGAATAATCCCCCGGCTCTACTCCATCACTCATTGATATAACTTTTCCTAAATCATTATTAGTAGAAAAGGCCCTTCTATCTATTTCCCCATTTAATAATTTTCGCTCATTATATTCTATATGTTCAGAGATACGGTTTATCTCTTCCTTAAGCTGGGCTACTTCATCTGTAATAGCCTTACGATCAGAAGCTGTTAAAGTACCATTAGATGCTTGTATTGCAAGCTCTCTAGTACGTTGAAGCATTGCATGAACTTCATTAAGTGCTCCTTCTGCTGTTTGGATTAGGGAAATTCCGTCCATGGAGTTACGGTTTGCTTGTTTAAGTCCACGCACTTGTGTGTCCATCTTTTGTGCTATTGCAAGTCCTGCCGCATCATCTGCTGCGCTATTAATACGAAGTCCTGATGATAGCCTTTGCATTGTTTTATCTATTTTTCCATTAGTTCTATTCATTTGGTGTAAAGTGCGTAGTGCTGGTATGTTATGATTAATTCTCAATACAATCTCCTCTTTCTAAGTATATTTTATATGTTAATGTTTTTATCTTCTACAATATTTATCGGCTATTTTATGCTATACTTAAGCCTTCCTAAGCTTTATCCTAAAGTTAAGCCTTAAAGCCCCTGTTCTTATCATCTAGTACTGATTCATTAAGGTCACTTTTGCCATAGGTTAAGCCTGCATATACCTGCTGGGCATTGTCCATAACTTTAATATCTGCCTTATCAGAGTCTATTGCCTCATCCCATCCTATCATTAATGTATTTATTAGATTCTTTGCCTCATCAATAAGTGAATCCTCATATTTCATTATGCTTTTTATTAAAAGTCCATTAATATACACATATAATCTTAAAAGGTCCCTAGACATTTCTTGTTCAAAGTCAAGAGTATCTATTAGCTCTTGTAGTATTTGTCTTGAACGCTCTACTTCTGCTTGAAATTCCCTTTCCTCATTTTCATTAGCATGTTTTTTTATATTATCAAGACTATCAAGTAATAAATCATAGGTGATCCTTAAAAGTTGTCCCCTTGTAGCATTTGCAACCTGCGATGCCTTAATCATTTTTCTCCTCCTTAGAATCCTGCTCATCTATATAATCTACCATTTCCTTTATAATATCTATAAGTGACTTTTCCTTATCCACCTAATCCCCCCTAGATAATATGCTCGAATTTTGATTCATCAAATCTATACTCTAATAAGGACTTAGATAGTTCCGGCTTTTCTATAAGGGATTTTTCTTCCTTATACTGGGTAAATTTAGCTTGCATTACATTATAGCCAATCTCTTCTATAGCTACCTTTAGCTTGTTGGAGTCCTTTTGTAGGCCCAGTGTAATTTCAGGTGTTTCCCCCTTCATTTCAAAGGCTACTGCCTTATCAGAAATCCTCATATCTACTTGTACTACACCTAGATTCTTTGTTTTTATAGACATATGGGCCTTAAGCTCATCTGCTTCTTCCTTCCTTACTTCTTCCTTGTCTCTTAAAACATATAGGTTTAAATTAGTCATTCCACTATGGAGTTCAACAGGTATTTGATAAATACCCTCATCTTCAAATATTTTCTTTTGACTATCTAGCAGTTGTAATAGTTCCTTGCCTGTATTATATGCCTTAATGTTGTCTGTAACAGATAAACATTTATGACTATTATCCTTTATTTCTTCTTCTACTGCCTCAAGTATCTCTTCAAGATTTTCTTTATCATTATTCTTATTCATTGAGCTAGATAGCTTTTCTTGGCTTAGGTTTTCATACTCTTCTAGCATACTTCCTAAGAGATATGGATCCTTTATCACCTTATCTGCCCAGTAAATATTGGCTATTGTTAAAGGCACCTTATTGTCTTTTAAGAAGGTTAAAGTCTTTGCTGAAGGCTTTTCCAAAGCTTCTACTTGCTTACTAACTCTCCCTAATTCATAATCTGATATCTTGTCTTCTGTAAGTTCAAGTTCCTCTAGTGATTTGTCCATATCTATATAAGTTTTTAGTTCTTCCGGGCTAATACGTGATAACCACTGGTCTATTATATTCCTAGTATTTAGCCATTTATCAATGTTCTCATCACTGGCTGCTAGGCTGGTAGCCTCCCTTATTATGCTGCGGATATTTTCGGGTAAGTCTCCTTGCCTAATTCCTAGGTCATCATCTACTCTTATATCCATCTTGCCCGTCTTACTTCCAACTTCCTTGATATATTTACTTGCCTCAAATAAATTACCTAAGGTGGGCTCCTTATCATTATCTAATAAAAAACCAATTGCAGCTGTCTCATTCTTGCTAATAGTGTTTAGCATACGATAAACCCCTATTAAACCATCTCTTTCTTTAGGTGAAAGTTCATTAGCCTTATCTAGTTCAAGTATAGCTTCAGCCACTTTTTGGGTTGGATCTATATTACTTTCCCTTTGTATCTCTCTTATATTTTCTATAAGGTTATCTATTTGCATTGTATCTGGATTAATTCCATCTTTAATCATTTTGGCTACAAGGACAGGCTTCATTTCATAAAGTACTGTTTCTATTTTTACAATCACAGCCTTTGCATCTTCTATGGCTTCCTTACTTATATCTATTTTACCTTCTACTAATGTTTTAGCTGCCTTAAGGTTAGCATCGTTTACTTCAATCTGATTAATTTCTAATATATGTTCTAGTTGGTCTTCTACACTAGCAATACTTTCCCCAAAGCGCCTCTCTGGCCTTGTTCCTCTTTCTTCATATACCTGCTGGGCATGTTCAAGTTTAATGGCCTCATCCATTCCTTCAAGGGTAAAGTCTATCTCTTCTTTAACAACCTTAGCTACTGCAATCTCCCTATTTTGTGAGACATTGTAAAGACTTTCACTTGTTCTTTTCATCTGATCAAGATTTTCTTTACTTGCACTTATGCCTATATTTTTTAGGATTTCTTCATTCTTTACTTCTTCAATTAATTTAAGCTCTTCAACCACCTTACTTAAATCACTAGTTTCTATATCTAATTTTTTATTTAACTTCAAGGCTGCTTCAAGTGTTAGTTTAAGGCGGATTTCCTCTAGTTGCCTTTTTCTTATGGCTACTTCTTCCTTAATTTCAGGCTCTAGTTCCTTAATCTCTTCATCTTGTCCTTCTTTACTTGTAAGCTTATCTATATTTTCATGTAAAGTCTTTTGTAAATTTTCCAGGGTAATAGGTCTGTTACTTATATAAGTATCTTCTATAATCTTTTCATCAATATTTGGAATATCTTCTATTATAGCTTCAACGCTTTCTTTAACCTTATTATATTCATTTAATTGATTAGTTTTCATCTCATTAATATTCATATCTGCAGGGTTATTACCATTTTTAATTTCCCTTGCAGCATTTTCAAGAAGGTCTTTTGTATTCATCTTATTTATTATATCTTTTATATCTACAAAATCTTTTACACTCTGCCTTGTAATTTCTATACTGCCCCTTATTAGATTACGGGCTGCGTTCATATTTTCCTGGGTAACCTTAATGCCATTCATATTTAAGACAGCAATTATCTGCTCATTTGTTGGGTTTTCATTAATATCTTTAGGATTTCCCATATGTTTTGAACTATATAGGCCATTGATTGATATATCTGCCTTGTTTCTTACCATGTTTATAATTGATATATCACTGCTATCTATAATATTTTCTAACCTATCCCTGTACCGTCTTAATGTTTCAAGATTTTTATTTGTAGTAGGCAAGCCTGCATTGGATAAGGCTTCATAAAGTTCCTTATCTATATCTTCTTCCTCACATTCATCTAGTATAGGACCCTTTTCATTTTCTAATACTTCTTTAGCTATAATATCAACAGTAAGTTCATCAAGTTCATAACCATCTTTAAATAGATTAAAGATATGGTCTTTTTGTAACTGATTTACTACTATATCCAAGGCATTTTTACTTACATTTATCCCTTTATTCCTCATGGTTTCTACAATTTTGGAATTTAGGTAATTATCTTCTATTCCGTTCTTATTCATTATCTCTTTAACATCTTTACTATATGTAGGTGAAGTAACTTTAAGGTGGCTTTCATATATGTTTAACCTATCTGCCCCATCCTTACTTGCTACATGATTTATTTCCATCGGCAAGGTCTCTTTTATCTTTTGCCCTGTTTGTATATTAATATTAATTCCCTGTATCATCTTATCACCCTTGCTATATATATTGCTTACTATATTATATTTCGGCTTTATTAGAAAAAAAATTAGGTTAGCCTTATGGCTAGCCTAATTTTATGCTTCTATAAGTCTTATTATTTCTTCCTTAGATAATGGCCTGCTAAGTAAATAACCCTGCATAGAATCGCATTTGTATTCTTTTAAAAATGAAAATTCTTCTTCTATCTCTACCCCTTCAGCTATTACTTTAAGCTCCATGCCATGTCCAAGTTCTATTAATATACTAACAATTACTCTTCCTTCTTCATCCCTAGATATTGTATCAACAAAGGATTTATCTATTTTAAGTGTATCTATTGGTAACCGGTTAAGGTAACTAAGGGATGAGTAACCTGTTCCAAAGTCATCAAGCGCAACCGTAACTCCTAGCCCTCTTAGTACTTCTAGCTTATCTGTGATTATCTGGAAGTTCTCTATCAGCATTGTTTCTGTCATTTCAATTTCTAAATGTTTAGGTTCTAGATCATTTTCCTTTAATATATCTAGTACAATTTCTACGAAATCTTCCTGCATTACCTGGAGAGCCGAAACATTAACTGACACAGTATAGTCTGGGTAACCTAATTCGTGAATTTCCTTAATAAACTTACAAGCCGTTTCTAAAACCCACTTACCAATGGGAATAATAGAATGGCTTTCTTCCGCTACTTTAATAAACTTATAAGGAGATACTTGTCCAAGCTCTTTGTTTTCCCATCTAAGCAGGGCTTCAAATCCTATAATTTCCTTATTTTCTAGGTCATACTGGGGCTGGTAATTTAGATAAAGCTCCTTATTATCTACTGCTGTCCTTAATTCTTTTTCAATGGCAGCTCTTTCGCTAAGCTCATCATTCATATCTTTATGGAAAAACTTATACTGTGCCTTTCCGCTTTCTTTTGCCTTATACATTGCTATATCTGCCTTCATATTTAAATCTTCTAAGGTCTTACCATCATCTGGGTATACCGCTATACCTGCACTTACCGTGGTATGAATTAACATATTATTAATTAAAAAACCTTCCTGAAATACCGCCATTAACCTTTTAGCTATCTTCCTTATATCACTTTTATCATTGGTCCCCTTTATTAATAATAGGAACTCATCTCCACCCATCCTATATAACTTAATAGATTTATTACAGATCATTTGTAATCTATTGCCCATTCTAATTATAAACTTATCGCCAAGTGTATGACCTAAAGTATCATTTATTAACTTAAAGTTATCTGCATCTATAAAGATTACTGCACCTTTCTTATTCTTTTCATTGTTGAAGTATTCATCAAAGTCTTCCTGTAAGGTTCTTTTATTAGGTAACTTAGTTAATTCATCTAAGTATGTCATTTTTTCCAGCTTATTCCTTACCCTTTTATTTTCTGCTATATGGAATGTAAGTAATAGTATAAGTATGGTTAGGACTATAATAACTACAGCCCACGCTATAACTATATTCCTGTAAGTCTTGAAAAAAGAAAAAGGCTTATTGATTATTTCTGCTTCTTTGGGTATTAGGTCCATGGGAATGTTAGACTTTTCTAGCTTATTATAATCAAAAATTATCTTTAAAGGAAACTCTCTAACAATTGCTATATCATCTGCCTCTTCCCCATTTAATACCCTTAGGGCAAGTTCGCCAGCTTTCTTTCCATGCTCTACAGAGGACACAGTAGCTCCTCCCATATTCCCGTATCCTATAGTACTAGAATACATATGGAATAATGGAACATTACTTACCTCATCAGCTATTTTACAAAACCTTTCAAACTCCATGGGTTCTCCCCTAGTATCCTGATAATAGGTTGTAATTAAAATAGCACTATCCCCGCTTACTTGTCCCATATCTTTTATAACCTCATCATGGGTCTTATTTGTTATGCTAATAGGTTTAATGTCTTTGTACTTGGACCTTATAATATTGTCTATTATATTGTAAGTAGATATTCCACTCTCTGTTTGGTCATATACAATATAAAGTTTTTCCATACTGGGATTAATATGATATGCCATATCAAGGGTTTGCTCTAAGTCTATGTGTTCAATTACACCAGTTATATTTGTATCACCTTTAATAAGCTCCTTCTCACCCTCTTCATTAACACCTACAAATACAATTGGGGCATCATAAAACAAATCCCTCCTGTGTTGCAAGGCAAACTCCAGGGCCTTATCGTCACTAACTACAATAAGGTCTATCTTTTTACCTTTATATTTATTTTTGTATGTATTATATAGATTCTCTAGATTATCCTCTGTCGGGAAGTTCTTCCAATCCATATATTCTATATATATATCTATATCAAGATCTGAATCATCTAAAATACTAACTGCATTATCAACAATATTCTTAGTCCATGTAAAATTTGCATGATAAGAATTCAGGAACAAAACCTGCTTCTCTTCTTGGCCATATATAGGATGCCCGAATAAAATTAAGGGTATTACTAATATTGTAAGTAAAATTATAGTTTGCTTTCGGATTTTTTCATAAAAACGCATGACAACCCCCCCATACATAAGACTTATTTATATTCAATCTTTCAAATCTTCTTTAAGTTAATCATACTATAAGTAACAAGAAAATACTAGTAATAACCATTTATAGCAAAAAAGTATCCTAGATTAGCTAGCAACTAGTCTAGGATACTTTATAATTTTTATACTATGCTTGAAATAGATTCAACTATTTTTCTAGCTACATGTGGCTTATTCATGGTGTATAGATGAATCCCATCTACCCCCCAAGATAATAAATCTATAATCTGATTAGTTGCATAGGCTATCCCTGCATCCTCTAAAGCTCTAGGATTATCACCATATTTATCTAAAATACGCTTAAATTTATCAGGTATTTTTGCCCCACATAGCTGAGTTATACGTTCTGTTTGTCTTTTATTAATTACTGGCATTATTCCTACTGATATAGGTATATCTAAATCCATTAAATCAAGGTTCTCTTTAAATTTATAAAAATCATTATTATCTAAAAAAAGCTGGGTTATTAAAAAATCTGCTCCACTATCAACCTTAGTTTTTAGGTTCTTAAGGTCGGCCACCTTGTTTTCAGCTTCTGGATGGTACTCTGGATAGCATGCTGCACCTATTGAAAATTCACCGAATTCTTTAATATGTTCTATTAAATCTGTGGCATATGTATAGGGGCTATTTTCTAAATCTATGTCACTAATACCATGAGGCTTATCCCCTCTTAAAGCAAGTACATTCTCAACATTAGCCTCTCTAAGCTTATATAGGACCTTATCTATTTGGTCTGATGTAGAATTTATACAAGTTAAATGGGCAAGGGCATCTATGCCATACTTATTTTGAATAAGATCTGCTATTTCCACTGTGTGACCTGCATCACTACCACCTGCTCCGTAAGTAACACTTATAAAATCTGGTTTAAGGTCTGCAAGTTCATGTATAGTATCATAAATAGTGTCTACAGGCATCTCAGGCTTAGGCGGGAATATCTCCAAAGAAATTACAGGTTTATCACTATATAAGTTTTTTATTTTCATACTTTTCTTCCTCTCATTTTTTCTATTTTCCTATTGTTATTTAAGATTATAACAATCTTTCAACTATTGTAAAGCTAATTTGTGATATAATATTAAAAATTGGAGGTTTTGTCATGATTGTATGCAAAA
>JAAYSX010000043.1 GCA_012518255.1 Candidatus Epulonipiscium sp.
GAATAGCAGATGGCTGCCAGGAGTCCATGTGCTCACTTATAGGCGGAGAAACAGCAGAAATGCCAGGATTCTACAAGGACGGAGAATATGACCTTGCAGGTTTTGCAGTAGGTGTTGTAGATAGGGACAAGGTAATTACAGGTAAAGATATAAAGGCAGGAGATGTGGTTATAGGCCTACCTTCTACAGGAGTTCATAGTAATGGCTACTCCCTAATTCGTAAGCTTATAGAAACAGATAAGCTTGATTTATTAAGATTTGAAGAAGAGCTTGGAGAAACATATGGCCAGGCCCTACTTAAACCTACTAAACTATATGTAAAAGCCATTAAAGCTGCCCAGGAAAATGTTAATGTAAAGGGAATCGCCCACATTACAGGAGGCGGATTTATAGAAAATATTCCAAGAATGTTACCAGAAGGACTTGCAGCAGACATTGACCTTTCAACTATTGAAAAGCCAGGAATTTATAAGTGGATAGAAGAAGCATCAGGCCTTGGTAAGGAAGAACTATACAATACCTTTAATATGGGAATAGGAATGATTTTTGTAGTTAATGAAGAAGAAGCCCAGCTAGCCCTTGATAGCCTTGGAAAAGTTGGAGAAGAAGCAGTAATTATAGGTAAAATTGTAGAAGATAGTAGAGGAATTGTTTTATGAAACCACTAAGACTTGCTGTTTTAGCCTCAGGAGGAGGAAGTAACTTCCAATCTATTATAGATGCAGTAGAGGGCGGAGAGCTAGATAGCACAATAGAATGCCTTATATCAAATAAGGAAGATGCCTATGCCCTTGAGCGGGCAAGAAAGCATAAAATTAAAGATATTTATATAGCAGCTAAGGACCCTAAAGATAGCAGATCCTACGATGAAAGGTTACTTAGCACCCTAGAAGAAGTAGACCCAGATTTAATAGTCCTAGCTGGTTATCTTAAGATAATATCAGCAGAAATGATAGATAGATACCCTGGCCAGATTATTAATATCCACCCATCATTACTTCCTAAATACGGAGGGAAGGGCTGCTATGGTATCCATGTCCACAAGGCAGTTCTGGAAGCTGGGGATAAGGTAAGCGGGGCAACAGTCCACTATGTGGATAAAGGTATAGACACAGGTGAAATAATTTTGCAAAAAAGTGTAGAAGTTTTAGAAACAGATACAGCTAAAACCTTACAAGAAAGAGTTTTAAAAGAAGTAGAACACAAAATATATGTAGAGGCAATCAAAAAAATAGCAAATACATGAGGTGACTTAAGTGAGAATATTAATTATTGGAAATGGCGGAAGAGAGCACGCCCTTGCCCAGACTATATTACGCTTTCACAAAGATGCAGAGATTTTTGTAGCACCAGGTAATGCAGGAACAGCCCAAATAGCAAAAAATATTGACTATGAAGTAACCCAGGTTAAGGAACTTGCAAACTGGGCCAAAGACAATAAGATTGACCTAACAGTGCCAGGACCGGAAGCTGCCCTTGTTGCAGGAGTAACAGATGCCTTTAATGAACAAGGCCTAAGAGTGTTTGGTCCAGATAAGGAGTGCTCCCAGTTTGAGGGAAGTAAGAAGTTTACCAAGGAATTCCTAGTTAAATACAAGGTTCCAACAGCAGCTTATGCAGACTTTAGCGCTGCCCAGCCAGCCATAGATACAGTAGACGAGTTTGACCTACCCATAGTTGTTAAGGCTGATGGCCTTGCCGCAGGAAAGGGTGTTTTAATCTGCGAGACAAGGGAAGATGCTAAGAAAGAAATCAGGGAAATCTTTGATGGCAAATTTGGATCAGCAGGAGATGAAATCGTCCTAGAAGAATTCCTAACAGGAACAGAAGCCTCCCTACTTTGCTGGGTAGACGGAAATACCATAGTTCCCCTAGAAACAGCAAGGGACTACAAAAGAGCCTTAGACAATGATGAAGGCCTTAATACAGGAGGAATGGGAGGATTCTCACCAAATCCAGCTATTACCCCAAAAGTCCGCGAAAATATAGAAAATCAGGTACTAGAGCCAATTATAAATGGATTCAAGTCTGAAAATCTTGACTTTAAAGGAATTTTATTCATTGGCCTTATGATAGAAAATGACATACCAAAAGTCCTAGAATTTAATGTCAGATTTGGGGACCCAGAAACCCAAAGCGTACTACCAAGACTTAGGACAGATATAGTTGAAATTATGAATGCCTGTATAGATGGAAGACTTAATGAAATAGACATAAGATGGGATGGGAATCCAAGTGCCACCCTAATAATGGCAAGCAAAGGATACCCAGAAACATCATCAAGTGGAGATATAATCACAGGACTTGATCAGCTTTCAGATGATGTAATTGTTTTCCACGGAGGTACAGCCAAAGAAAATGGCAATATAGTTACAAACGGCGGAAGAGTACTGGCCATAACAGCGGTAGACCAAAGTATAGAAAAGGCAAGAGCTACAATGTACAAGGAAGCAGAAAAGATTAAATTCGACGGAATGCAATACAGAAGAGACATTGCCTCCTTATAAAAAACGGGGACTGACCCCCAACAATTCTGAACAATCGGAATTGTTGGGGGTCAGTCCCCATTTTTGCTCTTGATTTATATGGAAAATCATCTATAATTAATTAACAAGGATAATTAATTATAGAAGAAAGGTGCAAATCATATGAATACAAATAAAATTGAAAAAATGGATGTGAAATCAGGCAATAGATTTGCAATACTAGATACCCTTAGGAAAAAAGGTGCCATGTCAAGGAAAGAAATATCCCAGGAGATTGGCCTAACCCCAGCAGCAGTTACAAATCTTACATCTGAGCTAATCGAAGAAGGAATTATTAGGGAAGTAGCAGAGGTAGATGAAAACAGGGTAGGCCGCAAGAGTATCCTAATAGATATAGACCACAAAAGCTATATACTAATAGGTGTATATATTGATATTACAGGAATTGAATTAACTGCCACCTACCTAGATGGAGAGCTAATAGTAAGGCAGAAGAAACCCCTAAAAGATATTGCCTACCACGAAAATGTAACAGAAAAAATAGCCAAGGAATGTAAGGAATTTATAAGTGATAATATCACCCTAAAAAGAAATGAAGAAAAGATTGTATATATAGGCCTTAGTATAGTTGGTGCAGTAGACGAAGAAAGTGGCCTTAGTAAAGGATCTTTTGGAATACTTCCCCAGGGGGAAGAAATAAAAGCCAACCTAGAAAGGAAGCTAAGATTACCTGTAGCAGTAGAGAACAACGTTAGGGCCCTAGCCATGGCAGAGATAGATTTTAATAACGAGGAATATATAGAAAACGCCCTATTTATCAAGCATGGACCAGGTGTAGGTTCAGCAATTATAATTAATAGGAATATTTATAGGGGAAGTACCAATGTGGCCGGGGAAATTGGCCATATTTATGTAAAGGATAATGACAAAGAATGCATATGTGGTAAAAAGGGCTGCCTGGAAACTGTAATAGGAGAAAGCTATATTATAGATGAGTGCAAAAAGGTATTTTCCATAGAAAATACAAACTACCTATATAATTTATGTCATGCTAATAAGGATTTTATAAACCTTCACAATATCCTATTAGCAGCTGAAAATGGGGATAAACAAATAAAAGCCATACTAGATGATGCCCTAAAATATTTAGCAATAGCAATTGATAATACACTACAACTAATAGATGTAGAGGAAGTTATATTATTTGGCCTAGCCTTCCAAAATAATTATTTTCATAAGACATTCAAAAAACACTTAGAAGATATAAATAGTAACAGAAGATACAATATAGAATACAGCAACCTAAATGTTGATCAAGAATATAAAGGCTGCTCAGCCATAGCAAGTAGAAGTTTTTTAAGAATGATTAGTTAGAATATTAAACTTAAACCATTTAGTGCAAATTAGCTACAATAGTGAAAACATACAAGCAGGGGGCCAAAAATAAATATTTTTAAAAAAATGTTATAAAAAGCTTTACAAAAGAAGTCCAATGATGTACACTATAACTAAATAAGGAATTAAGCAATATTTTTTTATTCTAATTGATTAATAAACTTAATTAATTAGGAGGAAATTATAAGGCAATTAGAAAGTAGTTAAAGCACATATTAAGTAAATATCTAGGAGGGAAGGATAATGAAAGTAAAGTCAGGAAAGGATAATTTGGAAGTTATATACAAGGGCATTAAGCTAATTAATCATAGCAGCCTATCCCCTTTTGCCTACCTTGGCAAGGGACAAGAAGACATAGATATGAATCTTGGAAACTTCCATATTGAAGATTCAGTAACAGAAAGAATTCCCCTTAAGAATTTTAGGCTAGAAGAAGAAGAGGGCAAATATAAAATTGAGTTTTACTACAAGGAAGATGAAGAAGGCCTTAGTGTAAATATATATGAAGAAGATGGCAGACTTCGCATAAGAACATCAGCCCCAGATTACTACAATAGATGCTGGCTAAGAATCCAGGC
>JAAYSX010000044.1 GCA_012518255.1 Candidatus Epulonipiscium sp.
ATGATATCTGTATATATTTATGAAAGTGATCATGCCATGGAGCAGGATGCATCCTATATATCAAGGGATGGATTTACCTATGATAAAGGAGGAGTGGCTACTTCAATATCCTGGGTTTCCTACCCTTACTTTTTTAAAAAAGAAGATATAATTATTCTTTATGTAGGGGAAAATGAAAAAATCATAGACACCCTAGAAGAGATAGCAGGTCCACAGTTTGCAGGACAAGTTTAATAAATAAATTAATTAAAGGCCTAATAGGAGAAGGTTCCTATTAGGCCTTTTTTAGCCATATTAGTATATTCTGCTTTGACAGTTACAATTACTATAGCTTGGGCTACGACATGAATAGTAATCCCCGCAGCCCCTAGATTGGTACTGATAGCAAGTACACCTTCCGCACCTGGACCTATACTGATAACTTTCATACCTGTTACAAGAATGGCAATTACAGCCCCTTGAACAGCATCCTAAACCTATACCCAATAGTAGTCCTGCTCCAAACATAATTACATCCCCCTTCCATAATTTGCGTGGTTTTCCCTTCTTATATATAATATTCCCTAGTTAGTGGTATTGTGACTATTTAAAAGCTATATCTTGTACATATAGTATGTTTTTTATGGTAAAATAGAACAAAGTAAAACAAAATTTGGCTTAGGAAGGGATAGTATGCGTATATATATAAGTGCAGATATTGAAGGTATATCCGGGATAACACACTGGCAAGAGACAAGGAAGGATTATGGGGGCTATACTGATCATGCAAAGCAGTTAAGCAGGGAAGTTGCAGCGGCGTGTAATGGAGCCTTAAGGGCTGGGGCAAAGGAAATTATTGTAAAGGATGCCCATGAAGATGGCAATAACATTATACATAAATACTTGCCTAAGGAGGCAAAACTAATAAGGGGCTGGAGTAATCACCCATACAGCATGGTTGAGGGAATTGATAGTACATACGATGGAGCTATCATGATAGGCTATCATTCAGGAGCCTATTCAAATGGTAGTCCCCTATCCCATACCCTGTCACCAGATACTGTATCTAATATTAAAATAAACGGACAAGATGCTAGTGAATTTTTGATACATGCCTATATATGTCACTCACTAAATGTTCCTGTACTTGCAGTTACAGGAGATGAGGATTTAGTGCTTGATATTAGGAGATTTGACCCTAACATAGCAACCTTGGCAATGCAAAAAGGCTTTGGTAATGCTAATATAAGTATACATCCAGATTTGGCCCTTGAGCGGATAGAGGCTATAACGCAAAAAGGAATTGAAAATAGGCATAAGTGCAAGTGCCATAAATTAGAGAAATTTGAACTAGAAGTTATATACAAAAACCATACAGATGCATATAGGGCATCGTTTTATCCTGGAGCCAGGCAAGTAAGTGAGTTTAAAATAATATACTATGCTTTTTCTTATATAGAACTAATGAGTGCGTTAATGTTTATTACTTAATAAATATGGGAGTGATTATATGGATAAGGAAGAGGCAAAAAAAGAAAAAAAGAGAATTAAGGAGTTGCAAAAGGCAAGAAAAAAGGCAAAGAAAGAAAAAGAAGTAGCCCTTAGTAAAATCAAGATAGAAGAATTGCCTATAACAGACTTAAATACGGCCAGAAAGGAACACTCAGAGAAGGCCTATGCAAGCTATCTTATTAAAGAGATTATTACAATTTCTAATGATGCAATTGAGTCAGATAAAGAAGCTAGTAAGGATGATAATCTAGGATTTTTATTAGAAGAACTAGGGAAGATTGCAAAGGATAATACATGGTTTTACAAAGAAAAAATAAGAGAATTTACCCTAAAGGATGAAGAAATAAAAACCAATGATATTATAAATAAAACACCAAAAACCCACCTTATAAACTGGAATAACTATATGCTAAATCCTGTTGAAAGGGATTTAATAAGATTAAATACCAATACTTTTTTAGCACGCCTAAAAAGCTATGAATTATGGGATCAAAGGCAGTGGAAATTCTCAAGGGCAGATGCCCAGTTATTACACCTTCTAATATTAAATGGGGTCAAGGAAAAGGAAATACTAGAAATTGAAATAGATATAGATGACAAAGAAAGGGTTAGTGATTTAAGAATAAGATATGGGGAAAATAATATGGTACCCAATATGGTTTCCAAAATAAATTGGAAATGGAAACAATACAATGAAGAGGGAGAGCTTATTCAAACAGTGGCAGATTTAAGTTATATTATACCAGATAGCAACTAAAATATTATAATTTAAGAAAGGATAAGTATATGAGTCTGTTAATTAAAAATGGAAGAATTATAGATCCTATAGAAGATAGGGATGGAATTTACGATATATTTATTGAGGATGGCATAGTTAAGAAAATAGGCAAGGATTTAAATCTGGAGGCAGATAGATTAATAGATGCTAGTAATAAATGGGTTGTACCAGGACTTATAGATGTACATGTCCACTTAAGGGAACCAGGATTTGAACATAAGGAAACCATAGAAACAGGGGCCAGGGCTGCGGCAAAAGGTGGTTTTACAACTATATGCCCTATGCCAAATACAAATCCGCCAATAGATAGTAAATCAATAATAGATTATATCAATAAGAAATCAGAAGATGCTGTTGTAAATATTTTGCCAGTAGGGGCAATTACAATAGGCCAGGATGGAAAAGATATAACTAATATGCCCAAGATGAAAAAAGCAGGGATCTGGGCTGTTAGTGATGATGGTAAATCAGTTATGGATGCAAAACTTCTTAAAGAAGCCATGGAACTTGCAAAGGCAAATGATCTCCCTATGCTGTCCCACTGCGAAGATATGACCTTAATGGGAGGGTCCATGAATGAAGGGGAGAACTCAAGGCTCTTTGGCCTTAAGGGAATAGGCAAGGAAGCGGAAGATATAATCACTGCAAGGGATATTATACTAGCAAATACTACAGGGGCACAATTACACCTTTGCCATGTAAGCACCAAGCTTAGCCTTGATATTATTAGATTTGCCAAGTCCATGGGAGCTAATATTACAGCTGAAACAGCGCCCCATTACTTTATCCTAACAGATGATAGGGTAAAGGATAAAGAAACAAACACCCTTGATACTAATGCAAAAATGAGTCCACCACTTAGGACCAAGGAAGACCTTGAAGCTATGAAGGAGGCCCTAAAGGATAATACAATTGATATGATTGCAACAGATCATGCCCCCCACCATGCTGATGAAAAAGATACAAGTTTTTCAAGTGCTCCATTTGGAATAGTAGGACTTGAGACAAGTTTTGCCCTTTCCTATACCCACCTAGTGGAAGCTGGAATATTAAGCCCACTAGAATTAATAGAAAAAATGAGTGCAAACCCAGCTAAATTAATAGGCCTTGATAAAGGAACTATTGGAGAGGGAAAGGTGGCTGACATTGCAATTATTAATCCAAATAAAGAATACCTAATTGATTCAAATGAATTTGCATCTAAGTCAAAAAACACACCCTTTAATGGTGTAAAGGTTAAAGGGCAAATAGATTACACAATAGTAGGTGGAGAAATTGTCTATAAGGATTAGATGATTAATAATATGGGGGAGAATAATATGCTTATTAATTACTATACGAAATACCAACTAGATGAGGGTTTAACTACAAAAGAAATTCGGGAAGAGTTAGAAGATAAATGTGCTGATACAATACGTAGGCTTAACAATGCAGGTGGTAATGCAAAGAGGGAATATGAGCTAAGAAAGGCACTTGAAGTATTAGAAGAAGGATTAGATTACTTTGATAATGATGAAAATAGGCGAAAATATGATGATAAGTTAAGGCAGGGCAAAAAAGCAGGAATGCTTACCAATGAAGACATAGGCAAAGAGGAAATAATAGAAGGACAAGACCAGGGCCTAAGCGCAGTAGACGATGAAAGGTTAGAAAAACTACTAGAAAAAATAGTAGCAAGGCAGCAAGAAAAGCCAAAGGAAAAAGAAGCTAGTAGCAATAGGAAAGTAAGTACTGGCAACGTAAACAAGGATAAGGCAAATAGTATTACTAAGCTAGCAATAATGGAAATGGAAACAGATATAGATGGTTATATTTGGAGGGCCCAGGATGAAAAGATAGAATCCTACATAGATGATTCCCTTAGGCTAGATAGCGAAAACTACCTAACATGGTATGCCAAATTTATAAACAGTATTTCTTTTCAAGGAGGAAGCTTTAGGGTTCCCTGGGATTTTACAAAACTAAGCAAAAAAGAGCTAAATGGTTTAAGTGAGGATGAAATTAATTGCATAAAGAATGAAATTAAACTAGCAGAAGCTTTAAGGATTTCAAATGATAATATTAATAAATCAATTGTAGAATGGCAAAGGACACCAGTAAGTATTAGAAAAAAGCAAAGAGACAATATAAGTAATATAAAAGAGCAATTTAGTGATGAAATTATCTCCAATTGCCAGCAAGAAATGATGGGGGCAATCAGTCAGGCTAAGGAAGCAAAGAAGGATAGAAAGCTTATAAAAGTTTTTGATAAAATCTATGAAACTTATAGAAGCCATAGTTTTAGCCAAGAAGAAAAAATAAGAAAAATGTCGTCAAATAGTCAACAAGCTAAGGATATGGAAGTATACTATAACCGGGCAATAAATCTTGCACCTATGGAGGAAAAGAGAAATATAAGGGCAAGTATGGATGAGCACATTGACAGGATATATTATTGGCTCTTGAAGGATGGCTATGCAAGGAAGAAACAAGTCCTGGATAAACATATAGATAGTAGATATGATGAAATTGCAGGTTTAGAAGATGAGGTGGAAAGTGGATTCCATAAGCTTAGAAAAAGGGTTAAGAATATAAGTAACCCAGTTATAGACAAGTTTTGTTATATGCTTATGGCATTAATGGCATTGTTTATGCTAACCTGCTTTACACCATTAGATATGGAAATGACCTCTAAATATATTATTATGCTTATAGGTTACCTAGCAACTTATATACTAATTACAAAATTAAGAGGACCATTTAAATACCAAGATATAATAATAAATATAAGTATAATACCTATTATCTTATTTACTATTAATTTATATAGTAAAAACATTTACTTAACCTATTTGAGTATGGAAACCATCATGATAGTTAGGGTCATATTCACTATAATTATTGGAAAAACACTACTTACAGCTATAAAAGAGAAGGACTTAGGATTTATACTTAGAGGGATTATGGCTAATTTTATGCTTATAGGTATTCCATCCATAGCATTGTTTTTTGTCATGTCCATATTCGGTAAAACATTCTCCGATACATGGAAAACCTTATTTATGATTGCCTGCCTTGGGGTTCCGTCTTACTTTATTGTTTATCGTGATGATAAAAACTATAACTATAAATTTAAAGCCTTACCTGATATAGCCTTATGGACAGGAATTCGTGATTATGGGGGAGAAAATTCTAATAATGATGTTTTTACTGGAGGCAAACTATTTGAGATCTAATATATTAAATGTAGGAGGATATAGATGATTATTGGGATTGATTTAGGAACAACATTTTCATCAATGGCCTATGTAGACCATGAAGGAGCCCCAAATATTATACCCAACCAGGAGGGGGCTAGGTCTACCCCATCGGCTATTATGATAGATGAAGATGAGGTAGTGGTTGGAGAAATTGCTAAGGAAAGTGCTATTATAGATGACTCAAATGTAGTCCAACATATCAAGAATGAAATGGGAAACAACCACTATAATTACAGGAATAAAGATGGGGACAGCTATAGTCCTGAAGAGTTATCTGCCTTTATATTAAAGAAGCTTAAACAAGACAGCGAAGATTTTTTAGGGACTGATATTAATGAAGCCGTAATAACTGTGCCAGCCTACTTTACAGATGCACAAAGAAAGGCTACCCAGGATGCAGGTCATATTGCAGGACTTAAGGTTAGAAAAATTATAAATGAACCTACAGCAGCAGCTATACTATTTGCTAAGTCAAACAAAATTAAGTCAGGCAACATACTAGTATATGATTTAGGGGGAGGAACCTTTGATGTAAGCATAATAAGCTACTCACCTGATGAAATTAGTGTTAAGTCAACAGATGGAATTAGGATGTTAGGTGGGCATTTTTTTGATAGGGAACTAGTTGAATTAGTTGCAGAATACCTTGATGAAAAACATGATATTGATATTTTTGATGAAGAATACATAGATGAGCTACAGGGCATTAATCAAAAGTTAGAAGAATGCAAAATACATCTAAGTACAAGGAAAAAGACTACTATTAGCATTAAGATAGGCAATATAAGGGAAAGAATAAAGATTACAAGGGATGACTTTGAAAAGCGTATAGCGAAATATTATATGAGAACAGAGTATGTAGTCAAGAATGCCCTAAAAAGTGCAGATATGGACTGGGATGATATTGATAAGGTTTTAATGATAGGCGGATCCACCCGTATTCCCTATATTAGGGAATCCCTAGAAAAATTATGTGGCAAGCCATTATCATATGAAGCTAATCCAGATGAGGCCGTTGCATTAGGGGCAGCAATTCAGGCTAGTTTATTAGAGGATGAAACTGAAGAAACAACCAAGGTTGTAGATGTATCATCCCACAGCCTAGGAATTGTAATTTTAGATGCTAAAACCGGCAAATATGCAAATGAAATTATGATAAGGCGTAATAGCATCCTGCCAACCCAGTATAAAAGGGAATTTTATACTTCTGATCATAGGCAGGAAGTAGTAACCCTTCGCATAACTGAGGGGGAATATAAGGATATAGAAGATGTTACCATTGTCGGGAGTTTCGATATAGACTTACCCCCTAATCTAGATAAAGGAACAAAAGTAGAGATAAAAATGGGCTTAGATGAAGAGCAGCTTATTACCATCCATACCCGTATAGAAGAGGTTGCAGATTTCTTTAAAGAAATACATTTCAACCGCGAATCAAATATGGACAAGG
>JAAYSX010000045.1 GCA_012518255.1 Candidatus Epulonipiscium sp.
AAGAGGAAGAATAAGATGATAAGGCCCCCAGTTGCAAATGTGGATCAAGCTATAATAGTAGTACCTGCTAATAACCCCAAGCCTAACCTAGATTTAGTAGACAGGCTATTAATACTTGTAGAGGAAGAAGGAATTGATGCCTACATTTGTATTAATAAGATAGATTTAGATGAGGATAAGAAATACCTTGAAATTAAAGAAAGTTACCAAAAGGCAGGATATAAAGTTTTAACAACATCAGCAACACAGAAGATAGGTATTGAGGAACTAAGGGAAGTTCTAAAGGATAAGACATCTTTCTTTGCAGGTAATTCTGGTGTTGGTAAATCAGAACTGCTAAATGCTGTTGAGCCTTCTTTTGACTTGGAAACAGGCGGATTAAGTTCTAAAATCCAAAGGGGCAGGCATACAACTCGCCATGTAGAATTAATGCCTTTAGCTATAGGGGGATATGTCCTAGACACCCCTGGATTTGGGTCAGTATCAATTGACCATATAGAAGCTCACGACTTAAGACATTATTATATTGAATTTCATCAATATGAGGGAGCTTGTAAATTTACAGGTTGCTCTCATATTCATGAGCCTTCTTGCAAAGTAAAGGAAGCACTTGATAATAATATTATTGATGAAAGAAGATACAAAAGTTATACAAGTATATATAATCAACTAGAGAATATAAGGAGATGGTAATATGATTAAATTAGCACCTTCAATATTGGCTGCAGATTTTGCAAATTTGCAAAAAGATATTGAGTTAATTGATAAGGCGGGGGCCCAGTGGGTTCATATAGATATTATGGACGGCCACTACGTACCCAATATTACCTTTGGTCCTCCAGTGGTAAAGGCAATAAGAAGGCATACAGATAGGGTATTTGATGTCCACCTTATGATAGAGGATCCTGATAGATATATTAAGGATTTCTATGAGGCAGGAGCTGATATTATAACAGTGCACGCAGAAACTTGTACCCATCTTCATAGGACTGTCCAGTATATAAAAAGTCTTGGAATTAAGGCTGGAGTATCCTTGAATCCGGCAACAGACTTAAGCCAGCTTAATTATGTTCTAGAGGACCTTGATATGGTTCTTATTATGAGCGTAAACCCGGGCTTTGGTGGACAAAGCTTTATAGAAAGTTCTATTTCTAAAATAGAAGAATTAGATTCAATGATAAAAGCTACAGGTAAGGATATAGACATACAAGTGGATGGAGGTATTGGTCTGGATAATGTAGGAAGAGTTATTGAAGCAGGGGCAACTTCTATAGTTGCAGGTTCAGCAGTATTTAACTCAGATGACCCTACAGAAACTATAAAAAGTTTCCTTGAAATATTTGAAGAATCGAGGTAAATCAATGGAGATATTGATACTCACAAATGGTCACATTGATGATTATGAGTTTTATAAGAAAAGGTTAAAAGGTTATGACCTAATTATCTGCGCAGATGGTGGGTTAAACCATGCATATAAGTTAAGATTATTACCTCAACTAGCAGTGGGAGACTTTGATTCTACATCCAAAGAAATTCTTAAATATTACTATACAAAGGGCTGTAAGTTTTTGGAACATCCAACTAGGAAGGATGAAACAGATACAGAGATTGCCATAAATCATGCTATAGAGCAAAATCCTAGCAAAATAGATATATTTGCTGGAATTGGAAGTAGGTTTGATCATAGCCTAGCTAATGTTCAGCTCCTAAAAAAAGGATTAGATTCGAAAGTAGATATGCGTATTATAACAGAGCACAATGAAATAATGCTGATAGATTCTAGACTAGATATAGGGGGAGAACTAGGTGATGGAGTTAGTCTTATTCCCTTAACTATGGAGGTTTCTGGTATTAATACTGAGGGCTTAGAATACTCCTTGCAGGATGCTAAATTATATTTTGGCCAGTCTTATGGAATCAGTAACTATATGATTAAAAATAGGGCAAGTATTAGCATAGAAGAGGGGCTATTATTAGTTGCCAAGTATAATGACTAAACTATTATTCACTAATTTATACCTAGTTGCATACAATAGATTATAGTGTGGCTAATATATAAGGTGAAAGAGGGATAGTTATGAGCCGAAGGCTGCTAGGGATTGTATGTTTTTCAGTGGGACTTGGGATGATACTAGCTATTTTAGTACCAGCATTTGGATGGGTACTTGTTGCAGGAGTAGGCTTAGTTTACTTAGGATATTATATGTCCAAACAGTGCAAATAAAGGAGATACCT
>JAAYSX010000046.1 GCA_012518255.1 Candidatus Epulonipiscium sp.
GATAGGGCAGCAATATCCCCCTTACTAAATTCATCCTTGTGTATTACTCTCTTAAAGACTGATATATTGGAAATAATAAAGGCAATTAAGGTTACATAACCTAAATTGTTAATTAGATTTCTTAGAAGTGGCATCATTTCTCTCCTGTCTTATTATAATCTTTTATTAGGCTTATTACATCTTCATCTGGTATAGGCCTTGAAAGCAAATAACCTTGAATAATATCACAATTGTTTTCCTTTAAATATTCTTTCTGAACCTCTTCTTCTACTCCCTCTGCAATAACCTTTAAATCAAGATCCTTAGCCATGGAAATTATACTATTTATTAGGGCATCCTTCTCCTTGCTATGGATATAACCTATAAAAGATTTATCTATTTTCAGATAATCAATCTTTATCTTTCTTAGTCTATATAAGGATGAATGACCTGTCCCAAAATCATCTAGTGATACGGATATACCTTCCATTCTTAGTAGATCTAGCTTTTTGCTTATTAATTGGTAATTATCTATTAAGGCACTTTCCGTTATTTCGAATTTTAACATTTTAGGGTTTACCTTTGTTTCTTCAATAATAGCCAGTACTTCACTTACAAAATCATCCTGTATAAGCTGTACAACAGAAATATTTATAGCAACCTTTACATCATCTATTCCCTTATTTTCTAAGCTTTTTAAAAACTCACATGACCTCTTTATTATCCATTTACCTAAACTTACAATTATATTTGTTTTCTCAGCAATATCTATGAATTTATCTGGCGGAATAAATCCTAATTCCTTATTCTCCCACCTTGCTAGAACTTCCACCCCCACTATTCTATTAGTCTTTAAATCTAAGTATGGCTGGTATAAAAGATAAAATTCATCATAATTCCTAAAATACGCATCTAATAGTTCCTTCTCAACTTTTTTATCTAGTAAGAACTTCTCTTTTCTTCTTTCATCACAGATAACATATTCATTTGCTTTGCCTGTTTCTAATATTCTTGATAAGGATTCAATATAATTACTTAAATCTATAAAGCTCTTCACATTTTTATCTATTTCTATTATCCCAAGAGAGATTGATAAAAAACTACCTCTTCCAGGTTCATTAAGGTTCTTTCCAAACAGATTTAATACAAGGTCAGATAATTCCTTAAGCTGGTTTTTGTCTTTATAATCTTCTAAATATACGGATATAGTGTCTTCACTATATCTAAACTGGATATTATCAACTGGCAGTTTTTTAAGATGATTGATATTCTTTACTAGCATATTATTTACAGCTTCTTGTCCATAGTTTAGCCTTACCATATCATAGTTTTTATATTTTATTAACATTATTGCTTTATTTACACTAGCTCTATGAGTAATTTCTTCTTCAAATAGTCTTTCCAAATAATTCTGATTATATATCCCTAATACCGAATCATAATATGCAAGTTTATTAAGCATATTATTATATTTTCTTGTTTTATAAATATAAACTATATAGATAAGACAAGAAATAGTTAGAAGTCCCAAAGCAATTATATATAGCTTGTTTTTTAAAGACTTTAAACTTTCCATGGTATACATGATTATTAAACTTCCTTTTTTCATATCCCCCATATAAATTGGATGAATTATTTCATATACATCCTGGCCAAGATGATTTTTTTCGGCATAATATACTTGACTATTTTCTATGGCATTTTTTTCATCATTATTTAGTTCAAATGTTCTTCTATCTATATCATCATTGCAAAATATAACCTTATTTTCATTGTCTAAATAATAGGCGTAGGATATGTCCTCCTGTTCTACTAAATCATTTATAAATCCTTGCGGGCAGAATTGTTTGGTTAGCTCTTGAATTTTATCTGCTAAAATACCTACCTGAACAAAACCATTTTTACCCTTCATCTGCCCATACTTTGTATATATATTAGAATCCTCTGCTCTTCTTATGGGCTCTATTAAGACTTTTTCATCCCCCATAGCAAATTCATAAATAGGATCTCCTTCACTGGCCTGCCAGCCTAAGTAGTCATTAGCAGTATATTCAATCTTGGCCTGGGAATTATACCAATATATATGGTCAACCTTATGTACCCTTGAAATTTCTTCTAAAAATTCATTGCTTAGCTCACCTTCGTGGTTTAAAACAGTTTGGCAGGCTGTAAATAATCTCTCCTCTAAGAAATCATTTGCTAAATCAGTTGCATAATCACTATTTTCTAACCTAGAAATATGAACTTTTACACTTTGTGCAGAATTATCCTGCATATTCTTTACAAGAAATGATTTTATAACTATAGATATTATTTGGGAAAACATAAGGTAAAGGATAAGCATCAGTAAAATGTTAATATAGGAATCTTTCTTAAACTTATTTTTCTTATAATCATAGCCCATAAGACCAGCTCCGTTAGTTATTCTAGGTAATTTATCAATATCTTTTATACATAATAGCAAATTATAGCTACTTGTATTATACCATCTTTGTTTAATACTTCCATTACTATTTATTATAGTATAAATTTATTTTATATAACTAACAAGTAGAGCTTTTAAATAAAAAATATCCTATAATATATAGTGGAACTGCTACAATACCTGCCATTACAGCTATAGTGTAAATATTTAATATAGGCAGCAGAAAGTTATAGGTGTTTGCCAATATCAGCATTAGGCCCTCAGCCCTTTTACCCAATATTGTTGATCCAAATATAATTAAAGCCCCAAAACCAATCCAGAAACCATAATTATATCTATATTGTAAGATAGCAAAAATATTATACAGGCCATATATAGCAAGGAAACTTATAAGTAAGCTAATCATAATTATTATAAAATTAATAATAGGATTATCATGTAATTTAAAGGTTATAAATGGCTCCATTTCCATATATTCTAGCATTATTTTATCTATAATTTGAAGTATCGAATGCACTAGGGCCAGTAAAAAAGACGATATTAGGTTGATTATTAATAGGGATTTATAAAACTCTTTCCTGCTAGATCCAAAGTTAAGAGCTAGTTTGAAATTTTGGGCGTAACTTTCAAAACTACTTGCAAGCATAAAAATATTAATAATAATAAGATCTAATATAACTATGTGCCCTATCTTATTATCATATAATAGCTCATACTCATACTGTGAGTGATACTTTATGGTAATTAAATAGAAAAACATGTTTACAAGCGCCAGTGTAATAAGGAATTTAAAAATGCTTTTCTTCATTATATGAAGATTATACTTAAATACTCTGTTTGATAAATCCATTTATATTACCTCCTTTATTGTGTTTTCACTTAGATATACGAATAACTTTTCTAGTGATATATTACTTATTTCTATATTACTAGATTTAATATCACTTCTTTCCTTATCTGTAATATCCCCATATATACCTACAATACTTCTTTCACCTAATTTTTCCTTGTATATAATCTGCTTTCCTTTAACAAAGGGGCTAATAGCTTGATCACTAGCAGATAGAATATATGACCTTTCTTTAAGCACATCCACCTCCTCTTGTAGTAAAACCTTTTTATCCTTTAAAATAATTACCTCTTCAAATAAATTAGCCACTTCATCTATTAGATGGGTCGAGATAATTATTGTCCTTGGGTTTAATTCATAATCTTCAAGTAAAAGTTCGTAAAATTTATATCTGCTTACAGAATCTAGTCCTAAGGTAGGCTCATCAAACATGGTTAATCTTGCCCTTGAAGCAAGGCCAATTATTAAACCTACTACTGTAGTTTGACCTGTTGAAAGATTATTTAGCTTCTTTCTTGTATCTAGCTTAAATTCTCCAACTAATCTATCCTTATAATCTTCATCCCAGTTTACATACATTAAGCTAGCTAAGGTAAAAAGTTCATTAACCCTTTTAACCTTCATTAGCTGGGGAAATCCCTTAACTAAACAAATATCCTCAAGAGCCTTAGGGTTTTCTACCACTTCTTCCCCGTCTAATTTAATAGAGCCTGAATCACTAAAAATTTGGTTGGATATTAAATTTAATAATGTTGTTTTACCAACACCATTTCTACCAAGTAGCCCGTAGATTTTATTTTCTTCAACCCTTATATTTATATCTTCTAATACTAAATTACTACCAAAAGATTTATTAATGTTTTTTATCTTTAACATTTCTCTCCCCCTAACTCTTTGATATGTCCTATAAGCTCCTTAATATCAATCTCTAACCTATTAGCCTCCCTAATTACCTCTGGCAGGGTATCAGCTAAGAAAGAAACCTGTCTTTTCATAAGAATTTTCTGCCTTGCCCCTTCTGCTACAAACATACCTAACCCCCTTTTCTTGTATAAAATACCCTCATCTACAAGAAGATTTAACCCTTTCCTTGCTGTAGCTGGGTTAATTTGATATATCCTTGCAAATTCATTAGTAGAAGGTGCTTGATCTTCCTCCTTTAGACTACCTAATATAATATGATTTTCAATCATCTCTGCTATTTGTATATAAATAGATTTATCTGAACTTAAATCTAGCAATTAATCCCTCCTAATTTTATACTTGTATAGTTGTTTACTTATGTAACTAAGTATATTACCATTATTAATCTTTGTCAATAGTTAAAAGGAAAAAGAGGTCGGTTAACAAATCTCTCTAACAATTTGTTAACCAACCCCTTTTACCTATGTCTTACTTCAATAATGCAATACTCTTTTGCTAGTTCTTCCAACCTGTCTGATATAAGAGAAATATGTGTAAAGTCTAAATTAGCATCCCATTCATCCAAAAGTAATATCTTAGAGGTTACATTATCTTCCACCTCATTAAGGCAGCTTATCATTTTTTCTCCTGTCGATAATTTAGTGTCACTTATTTGATCGAATATTAATAGGGATTGAGTAGGTAATAAGTATGCTGAATCCTTTAATAATGATTTTAGGCGGAATAATAAGGTTGATTTACCTGAGCCATTACTTCCCTGTATTGTTATACGACAAGGATTATATTGATTTGATAAGTTCATTATCTCTTCTATGGACGAGACCTTGTACTCACTTTGACCTATAGATATTCTTAGCTTATCCCAGTTAATATTACCTATATATTTAGAGCAATCTTCTGGAAGGCATAAGGCTGATTGTATTCCTAAAATACGTGCTTTCATCCCCTGCCACTGAGCAGAATACCAAGCAATTTGTCCAATATATTGAATAATTGATATCTGCCTAGGTAACGTTGTAATTAAAATAATTAATAAGGCTGCATCATGCTCATTCTGCTGAATCAAAAATAATATACATGCAACTACAGGAATAAGACTTAAAAACATAGATAGGGTTGTTGTTGATTCAACTAATATTGTTGACTTTAATTGATCTTCTTTTGCCCTTGTATGCTCTTTAGAAAAACTTTTATTCCAAAGTCGTAGGTTGTAGCTATTTGAGATAAATATATTATCCCAGCCAGAAAGCAAAACATACATCATACTAGTCCTAGAATTCTGAGATTTCTCAGATGCTTTAGATATTTTTTTGGACGTTATAAATATAGATATTACCATTAATATTGCCGCCATAATGTATGCGGCAATTAACAATTTATCTATTATAAATACTAGCATCACAACGTTAAAGACAACACTTAATGTAACTGATAGCCAATCAGATACAAATTTATAAAATTCATCAATAACTAACCATGATTCTTGATTTAAATATGGTTGTTTTTCTTTACGTAAATCTAAATCTGAATATAATTCGCTATGATAAGAAAATGTATTTTCAAAATCCTGAATGTATCTTTTAAAACTTTCAAATATTGATGCATTAAGAAAATAATTAGTTCCTATACTAGGTATGTATGCCAAAAATAGTGATAGCAAAAATAATATAAGCCATATGATTATAGCCTGCCCTGAGATTACGTTTCTGCTAAGTATGGCAATAAAAAGAGTTGATGAGCATACCAATATTTGCTGTAATACAATACAAACAATCATTAAAATAGTATTTTTATGTATAAATAATCTTCTCATATAACTATCCCCAGTCCATAATTTCTTTTCCCCTAATTTTACTGTATATTCTTTATTGATATTATTAAATATTTTAAAGATAACAGCCAAGTTATCTTGGCTGTTATCTCTTTGTTAAAAGTCATTTGATATAATTGAAATTATTTGATCCGCATAATCAATTTTAAATCCTAAGTTTTCTGATATAAACCTAACTGGCAAGTAGGTCCTAGATTTGTAAGAAAGTATTCTTGTTGATTTATTTGCCTCATCTACTGGTAATATTATACTCATATCCTTAACAGCCTGGTTATATCCTAGTGGTAATTCTAGTTTAGCCTTATCATTTTCTGCTATTGCCACCTTATTTGCTTCAATATAATCTACTTCTATATCTAGAAGCTTCCCTAAAGCCCTTACCGGTAAAAACACCCTTCCATTCTCCATTATAATAGGATC
>JAAYSX010000047.1 GCA_012518255.1 Candidatus Epulonipiscium sp.
CAGACTGGCTGCTTAGATTGGTCTGCTTTCTTAGTTCTTCTAAGGTTCTTAGTCCCTCATCCTTAAGCTGGTCTATTTTCTCTGATGTGGAGTTTAAGTTTTCTATAAAGTCCTCATTTTCCATAAGCAGATTGCCTAGCTGGGATATGGATATATGGCCTTTTTCTGTTTCTATAGCTTGATCTGATGCGCCGTGGGATATATCTTCCATAACTTTAGCTACTTCATTGGCTGCCGTGGCAGATTGCTGGCTAGTTGCTGTAAGTTCCTCTGATGAGGCTGCTAGCTGCTGACTGGCTTCTAGGATGTTGCTTATAATATCCTTCATGGAATCTTGCATAGTAGAGATTGCCCTTGAGATTTCGCCAAATTCATTATTTTGCTTGGTTAAATCTTCTGGTATATCCTTTGAAAAATCCCCCTTTGCCATAAAGGCTACTTGTTCTTTTAGTCTGTTAATAATACTTACAACATTATTAGATATAATATAAAGTGCAAATGCTAGTAGTAAAAATATTATAATTCCTGACCCTAGGGACATAAGTGTATGCTTGCGAATTGTATTTTGTATTTCCTCCATGGAGTAAGCAATATTAATTGTGCCTACATGTATATCATCTATATAAGAGGGCACACTAACACTATAGACATCTATAGATTCAGGAGAGTAATGCGTTTCTACTGCATGGGCTATTTTATCAGTTGTAGCTAGGGAAATACTAGGATCATCCAGTGTTAGGCCTATCTGTTCGTGGTTACTATGGGCAATAGCTTCCATATCTCTATTAACTAGGCTGGCATATACTATATCATCATTTGAGGCTATTTCATCTATAAGAGATTGGGAATTAAATGCATCAGTCAGTTCATTAATTCTATCTGCTAAAATTCCAACTTGTATAAAACCATTAACACCAATATTTATATATCCATATTTATAGTATTCTCCTGTAATAGTATTTTGCCTAATACCTTCCATGTATAAGGCAAGGCTATTAGAAAGGAAAATATAAGGGCCACTACCTTCTTCAGCAACTTTACCTATATATTCACTGTTAGTTGAGTAGATAATTTCGCCTTGAGTATTATAGTAGTTTAATTCATCGACACCTAATTCCCTAGCATATTGTGAAAGTAGTGTGCTATTTATATTAGAGTCATTAATCTTGATAATATTTCCAGCTGCTCTTATTCTTTCATCTAGCATATTGTTAATTATTTCCAAGGATGTATTATTTTCATCCATTCTTTTCAGGAATTCTTCGGATTGCTGGAATCCATTATGTTTCATTTCATTTAATAAACTATTTTTTGTTAGAACTGATGATATAGCTGTTATAGCTGTTACACCTATTAATACAAGTATTAAGGGCATAAGAATAAGTTTGATTTTAATACTAGTATTTTTTATTTCAAATTTTTTGTGTGCTCTTTTTTTAAAGAGTCTTTTTTTCTTCATAGTATCCTCCATTTTAATATTTTACGAATATATAAGCAAAATACCGGCATATTTTTAAATATACCGGTACAATGATATCAACTTATTGCAAAAAGTCAAATAATTATAATAAAGGATTTTATTTTTTTTATATTTCTTGTTTCAATATTTAGTTTTAATTAACCTGTTTTTAAGAATAATTGTATAAAAGAGTTAAATTTTAAAGCTTCCCACTCTAGTATTTAGCTCTTCAGCCAATTTTGCAAGGTCATTGCTTGAGTTTGCGATTTCTTCTGTTGATGCTGTTTGTTCTTCTACTGAAGCGGAGGCCTCCTGGCTACCTGCTGCATTTTCCTGTGAAATTGCTG
>JAAYSX010000048.1 GCA_012518255.1 Candidatus Epulonipiscium sp.
CATGATTTTAAAGCAAAACTTGATGGGGATCTTCTAGAATTTAAGATAGAAATAATAAATGAAGGCCACGGAGTTGTGGCAGATCAAACTATAGATGTGGGAACAACATTAAACTTAAAATATATGGAAAAACCAGCAAAGGAAGCAGAAGGAGCAAAGGACAACGAGGCATCTAAGTAGAAAGTAGGGGAAAGAAATGTTTAAACAACGTATTTTAGGGTTAGAAATAGGTAATTCCAATATTAAACTATTAGAATGTAGGAAAAAAGGTGAAAACCTAATAGTAGAAAAATCGAAAATACTAAAAACACCTAGCCAGGCCATATCTGATGGAATAATTATAGATACTTTTAAAGTATGTGACCTTATTGAAAATGAGCTAAGGAAAAACAACTATAGAGCCAGGGACCTAGCCATAGTTATAAAAAGTAGTGAGATTATTACTAGGGATATTCGCATGGATAAAATGCCAGCCAAGGACCTTAATGATATTATGAAGCTTCAGTATCATGAATATCTATTAGTAGATACATCAGAGTATCAAATAACCCACAAGGTAGTAGGCGAGGTAGAATCTGGGGATACAGAAGAACAAGAGGTTCTTATTGTAGCAGCACCTAATAGGCTACTTAATCCCCTAATAGAAATTGCAGATAGGTTAAAACTAAAGATTAAACTTATCAACATTAGCTCAGATGCAGTCTCTAATCTTTTTGATGCAGATAACTTCCTAATGGATATGAAAGAAGAAGAGGCTTTAGTAATAGATATTGGTGGTAAGTCAACGTCAGTTACAATTATATCTGGTGGTGTTGGGGTCTTAAGCAAGGATATTAACTTTGGTCTTGAGGAACTTGACAATATGATTACAGGTCATTTTGGATCAAAACAAATTGGGGATTTAGAAAGATTCAAAAGTAAGTACGGCGCCATATATGAAGATGATGAAGATGATAATAATGATGATATATATGGAAAGTTTATTAGTAAAAGCCTTAAGCCTATGATAGACCATAAACTAGCGCCAGAGATTAGAAGATTGCTACAGTTCCATTTTTCAAGAGGCAGGAAGGGAGCAATAGAAAGAGCATATATAATTGGGGGAGGAGCAGGCATAAAAAATATAGATAAGTACATGAGTGATCTTTTAGAAATACCGTGTACAGCTGGTATAAATCTTGATATGACAAAGGTTATATCAGACGAAGAAATTCAAAGTAAAAGCGAATATTTTGCAAATATACTAGGGCTAATGAGTGAATTTTAGGGGTGAGAATATGAATCAAATTAACTTAGTACCAGTTGAATACAAGAAGCAGCAAAGGCGTAAATGGTATGTATTATTTGGCGCACTAGGCAGCGCTTTAGTAATACTAATTTTAATAACCCTTGCTTTTATTCCTGTATTTAAAATAAGATCAGCTAAAAATCTGCAAGAAGAACTTACAGAAGAACTTGCAACCAAAAACATGGTAGAAACCAGAATGATTTTAGATGAAACAGAAGAGGCCTATATTTCAAATAATAAGGCATCTAAGCTGCTAGAAGAACTAGATGTGCCATCCCACATTACAAGACAAACTATGGACGTAGTTGTAGGTAGTGTGCCAAGAGGTTTACGTATGAATGAGGTTAGGATGGATAAGGATGAAAATGGTATAGTTGTAGCAGGTTATGCTAGAAGTATTACCAAGGTTGGTCAGTATATTGTTCAGCTCTATAATACAGAGCAGTTTAATATTATAGAATATACAGCAGGATCTATTGAAGAATCCCCAGTACCAGGATGGATGGAATATAGCATTACCATACAGCCAAGATTTTTCGTAGAAGCCGAGGAAAAAGCCGAAGCTGCAGCTGCTGAAGAAGAAAGTGAAGAAGGAGAAGAAGGCCAGGAATCTGATGAAGAAGATGAAGAGGCTGAAGAAGAGGGGGCGGATGAGGTACTATGAACTTTATAAAAGATAATTCAAAAATACTTGGGTTTTTGCTTGTGGCATTAGTCATAGTAGGTGGATTTTTCTATTATAATCTAGTACTAACACCCCAGCTAGAAACCCTTCAGGAACTTGAAGACGATAATGAGATTAAAGGCGAAGAACTTGCCCTTTTGCAGCAAGAATATCAGAACCTTGATCAAAGGAAATTAGAGCTTAAAGATATTAGAATGCAAACTAAATCAATGGAAGAAAAAGTGCCAACATATGAAGTTGCAGTTATCATGATGGCAGAAGTTATGCAGTACATGGATATATATAACTTTAATGATAGGCATGTACATGTAGGAGCTGCCCTTGATAAGAGGGAAGATGAAAGTGATGAATATGAGACTATTCCAGTAAGTATAGAATATACGTCTACATATGAAGATACAGTTAAATTCTTAGAAATGGTTAATAGATCCTTTCAGATGATAACTATTGATACATTCTCAATAGATAACGCTATACAGGACCAAGACCTAAGTAGTGATGATGGACCACAATTTAGGGTGTCAAAGGATACAGTAGAAACACAAGTTGTGCTACATATGCACTGCAGACCTGATGGCGAATCAGAAGTATATCCAAACTTCATGGAATACCTAGAAAAAGAAGAAAACATCTTTGAAAGACCACTAGAAATTGATTTTGAAGTAGTTGGAGATATGGAAGATGATCAGACGCAAGAAGAAATACCACATGGAACAGCAGATGGCTCATCAAGAACCCAGATGGAGCAAAGAACAAGATTTAATATCCACCTGGCTGATATATTAAGATCAGGAGATAACTATAGCTTTAGCGCCTATAGCCCAAACCAAGATCCAGTTTATGTAGGACTTGCAAGCTCTAGAGATACAAAGTTAGTTATAACTATTAGGGAAAACGGCTATACATGTGTAATAGAGGATTCAGAAGGTAATAAGAGTGAAAAGACTGTAGATACAAATGTAATGAAACCAACTGTTAACATTACATCACAAATTCAAAAAGTTATGGAAGTAATGCCAACAGTAAGCGTTCATATTCATAACTATACACCAGGAATTATAAATGTTAATATGCGAGGAACATCCCTTGAAAATGTATTAATTTATAATGAAAACAATGAGTTAGTAGTACCTGGAACCCAATCAGGAAAAATTGCTGTAACAAGATAAGGAGTGTGTAAAGTTGAAACTTAAAAGAAAACTCCTAAAAGAAGATTATGGATATACACTTATAGAATTTACTATTATTATAGCCGTGCTAGGTATTTCTATGGTTGCTATATATAGCCTTGTAGTAAGCGCGGCTAAAATCCAAAAAACATCTGAGGAGACATACGAGGCAACACTTCAATCACAGAGTCTTTTGCAAAGTGTAAATAAGCAAATAGAAAAGGACCTTACAGATAAGATGATTAAGGACCGTAAGGGGATTGACCATGGAAGTATAGAGGTAAAACCATGGTTAAAGGAAGGTTATACACAAGACCCCAAAGATCCACCTTCAATAACTGAATTTTTATATGGTAGTGAAGATGGTTTGAATCCGGAACAAATAGAAAAAAGAAATAAGCAAATAGAGGCTTTTAATAAGAAGTTTAAGCCAGATAACTTCCTTTATGAGGTCCATATCTGGGAACTGGAAAATGGGGAGATAAAGAAAGAAATACCAGTTTCCTTTGCGCAGTATGAAGGGATTCGTGGCCAAAGCAAGGATGATACGATTACTACAAATCCCAAAGAATTTACAATGGTAGAAATTAATGATGCTATTAAGGACTATTATGGTAGTAAAGGTGACCCTTTGCTTTGGCTAAGCCCGGAAGATCCAAGTAACCTTAAGGATACAGATATTAAGGCCATAGGGCAAATATCCTGTAAAGAAGAAGAAAATAAAAAAGATGAGATCCAAATAAAGGGGCAAGGTATAGCAAAGATTATAAGTGGACTAGGTGACCTTGAGACTATTGATGGATATGGAGATATAGCAAATGTAATTAAACTAAGCTATGAACAATATGAAGAACCTGCAGGCGAATCATCACAGATTACTCATAAAATAGTAATAGAAGAAAATAGCTCCTTACAGGAAAGTAAAAAGTTGAAAAATACAGATGTTATACAGCTTGCTGTAGACTTAACAACCTTTGGAGAATCAAATGCTCCTAAAACTAGGGTAATAAGAATAGAGAACAAGACTAAGGCAAAGGTTGTAATACCTGTATATAATGAAAATAGTTCAAATATTGATATATTCCCAATACAACATAAGCCAAAAAAGGATGAAGAAGGTGGAAGAATTGTTATTCAAGAACAGGCAATACAAAATCCAGCTACAAACTTTGTTGTTGGGATAGTAGTCAGAGATGCATATAATAGCACCTTTGGAGATAAGAATAAGATTTTAAGCAAAATAGTGGATGTATACTCATATGACTATAAGAAGCAGTAAGAGAGTGGTGATATGGTGAAATTTAGAAAGTTCAAATCTAAGATTAGTAAGGACGAGGGAAGTGCCATAGTGCTTTTTGTTGTAATTCTTCTAGCTATGACATTAATGTCCACAACAATGGTAACAATGGCAAAGACCCAGTATGATTGGTCAAGGTTTAGCAGGCGTACTTCAAACAGCTATCATCTAGCTAAATCTGGTGCAGAAAAAGTAGTAGATAATATGAACAAGGAAGTAGCCAAGGCTTTGCCTAATTTAATAGAAAATGCTAGGGAACAAGCTCATGTAAAGTTAATGGCAGGCTCTGTTAAGTATGAGGGTGAGAGATATGATGGTACTTATAAGGGAGAAGCCTATGAAGAAGAGTATCAAGCCCAGCTAAAAAAGGCTATTTACAAACATATTGAAGAGGAATTTATAAACAATCCTATTTTACCAGATGAAAAAGTTGAAGGTGGTAAGGATAGCCAGGATCATAAAGCGACCAAATCAGATTTAAAGGATGGAACAAATATAGATGTTAAGACTATAGTTTATAAGCATGGTAGTGAAATTAAAACTAAGGATGATGAGGGCAAACTTAAAAATATAGTAGATAACCTAATAGAGAAAGATAAGGTAGGTAGCAAGCTAGATGACAATGATAAGGGCAGGGATGCTTTTGCTGTAGAAGTACAGGCCTGGGCTGAAGAAGGAGATAAAACCTCCCTAACAAAGTCAAGGGTTGTAGCAACAGTTAGCCTAGATCAAATAATAAAAGGTGAAGAACTACTAGAAGAATATGAATGGGATAGTGCTTTCCCAGAAACAGTTCAATCAGCAGTTTTATCCTTTGGTGACTTTGTTATAAATGATACTTCTACAGCAACAATTGAAGGGGATATAAGTGTTAAAGGAACAAGTGCCAAGGAGCCAAGTCTGGAAGAAGCTAAGGCTGGTAAATTCCCAGAACCAGACGAATATGGTGGTATTGTAATTTCAAATGGTGGGACATTAGATGTAAAGGGTAATGCATTAGTAGTAAACAATATACAGACTACTAATTCACCAGATCAAAGTAATGCTCAAACATCTATTAATGTAGATAAAGATGCTATAGCTAACACCATAGCTATTAATGACCACTATCCTGATAATGAACATCCATGGAGTCAACCAGTAGATGGTAATAAGATTACCATTGGCAGAAATGTTTTTATGGATGATGATTTACGTATTGATAGATATGTACAAAACAGCACAATTACAGTAACAAATAGTGTTTTTGGTATCAGTGATGGTGCTAAAGAAGGACAAAGTGATGGTAAAAAAGTCTATCTTAACCCTAATGAAAGTAGTGGTGTTTTTGCCATGGGTAAGGGAAATGATGGTAATAAGATTACTATGGGTAGAGCCTTTCTTGGAGGCCAGGCTTATATAAACTTTGGTGATGGTAATGGATTTCATAGGTTACATGAAAGTGCTGGTGAACCTTTTGAGGACGTATACTACCTAGAAGAATACCGTAAAAGCTTTGAAGAATTTGGAGATAAAAGCTTTATGGGTGATAAGAGCTACCTTGATGATTTTTACGACTTAATAGAGAAAGACAAGATAGAAATTACAGAAACAAACAAAGATAAACCTTTTATGTATGCACCTGCTTATATGTCAGAAGGCGGAAAGCTTTATCACGGGAGCATAGGAGATACTGTAATGACCAATCAGGATGTAGCCAGGAATATATTTTATAATGGTATAGAAAATTATAGCGATAGTCTACTTGAAGGATTAACACTAAAGTCAGACTGGAATGAGAAGACACCTAGGGCAAAAGACAAAGACAAAGATGGTTGGGATAGGTGGTCTAAGGACTGGTCTGAAATTATTGAAAATCCAAAGTCCTATTATGAGGGGAATAATCCATATGATAAAGACTTTGGCTTTAATAGTGGTAATGTAATAGGATATCAAGGATTAGAAGGATATATGATGGCCAAAAGGGGAGTCTTTTATAAGGGCTTTGAAAACTCAAAACCAGTGCCAAACAAGTTTGATGATTTGGTAGATGTGGGAGTATTTGGCGATAAGGCCAATGTATGGTCACGAAATAATCCTATTGAAATAATTACAGGAAACAAATCAATAAATCTTGATGACTATAAAGGAGAAACCACTGCTATAGTATGTACAAATCCTGATTCTACCCTAACCTTAACAGGTAGCGGAATCTTTAGGGGAATCATAGTAACACCAGGCAAAATAGAGATAAAAAGCTCCATGACTATAGAGGGTATAGTTATAGCTGGTAATGAAAAAGAAACAGACCCAAGTAGGGATAAGATAAGGTCAGGTGAGTACGCAGGAATACAAGTTAAAGAGGGCGCTAATCCTGAGTTTAAATATAATATTAATGATGAAGATGATAGGAATATTATATTTGAAATGCGCTTCCTAGATAAGAAATATCAACGTCAGCTTTATGATTGTTTAGGTATGACTAACTATAAGTTAGCTGGAGAAAAGGGTGAACCTAGCAAGGAAATAATTTTAGGGGCACGATCAGGTGCGGCAGAATTAAGGCCTAAGGTTAAATTAAGTGATGAATCAGTTATTAGCTCCGAGCAAGATGGGCTTCAGTTTGTTATTAATTCACTAAAGAAATTATAAGATAGATAGGGGGATCTACAGTGAGCAAAAAAGTAATTACAAGTATAATACTATGCAGTAGCTTATTATTTGTAAGTGGCTGCGGTGGTAAGAATATACCGGAAGCAGAACCAGTTACTGGAGCTGAGATTGAGACTATAAGTACTGACATAGCAGATCCAGATGGGGTAACTGACCAGGAAATGAAACAGTTCTTTGCCAAGTTCTTAGATATTAGCGAAGAATCGCTACTTATGCTTAATCAAAGACCTAAGGAAGTTGATGATGAGTACTGGAGCGTATATAGAAATTATGAAGTGGAAACTAATAAAATTGTAGGTGAATACTTATCAAGCAGTGCCAAGAATAAATTAAAAAAACAATACCTACATGATGATTTTCATTTTCCGCGATTTATAGAACTCAATGATTATATGGTTACAGGTATTTCTAACGTATCTGATGCCAAGATAACATCCAAAAGAGTTAAGGAAGATAGTATAGTTTACGAAGTGAGAGTAATAGCTATGGCAAATGTTATTGACCTTAACTGGGCTAGACTTAAGTACAAATGGGATGAAGAAAAAGGGTATTATGTAGAAGATAATATTGTAGAAACAGATACATATGAGGGAGATGAGCCAGGATCTGATAGAATCAGGGTCGCCATGGACTACTTTGTAGAAGTACCTGATGGTGATAGTTTTACAGTTAGTTCTGTAAGGGAAAAGACTGGGCTTCACCTAAGTATGGATGAGCATGGCCATATGAAAAACAATAATTTTATAACCAGGTTATCCTTCCTAAATGCTACTATAGCTAAGGAAGAAGAGGTTATTCATAAGTTTGTAGATACCTTCTTTAAGGAAGATTATAACTTCTATAACTACTATAGAAAGGCTCATGATACAGACTATGATACCTTTAGGTTAATATTTGAAAATGACCTAGGTTTGGCTGATGTTGTAGAGCTGCAAGAAGACTATAAATTGCAGTTTGAACCATCTATTATACCCTTAAAGGATAATATGGAAGCCCTTAGCTTTGATGTTATGGAAGATGTTGTAACTATACCTCACGTTTCATCAAGTGCTAATCTTTCAACCTACCAGGTAACTATTAATGCAGATGTAGTATTAATAAATGGCCAGGAAGTCCCATATGAATATACCTATCTATTTATTTTAGATAAGGAGCGTAGAATTACCTCAGTTAGATTACTTACCCAGCAGGAAAGAGATGCTGATGATGTCCAGGAAGCTGAAGAGAATGACCTAGATAGTACAGAGGAAGACCTTGACCTTGAGGACGAGGAGTTGTAAACTAAGTAAAAGACTTATGATACTTAGAGAGGTAAAAATATGCTTAAGAGACTTTTTCCAGATTACTATATTGAATCTATTTTCGAGATAGATACTGACAAACTAAAGAAACAGGGTATTAAGGCG
>JAAYSX010000049.1 GCA_012518255.1 Candidatus Epulonipiscium sp.
AGAGTTTGGATAGAGTCAGTTGGGATGATGAATACTCAGGGTTCATGCTTTGGGTCGTTATATTAATAGTAAACTAGTAATTAATAGTGTATTATATTATTATAGGCTATTAAATTAAACCCTTAAGGAGTGAAAGCTATGCTAGCCATACTATTTAGCATAATGCCAGATAATGAAAGAGACTTTGTTAACAAGCTCTTTTCCAAGATGAATATAAAAATGTATAATATTTCTTTTAATATACTAAGGGACAAATTTGATGCAGAAGAGGCAGTAGCACAAACCTTTTTAAAGATTATTGATAATATAGAAAGAATATCAGCCTTGCCATGTCCCCAAATAGAACCCTACTGCGTTATAATATTGAAGAATGAAACTATGAACATTATAAGAAAGCGTAAGAAAGTTATACATGTAGAAAATGTGGACCATTTTGACCACAAGGACGAAGCTTATGATATAGAAGAAGAATACTTACAAGCGCTTAATAAAGAAAAACTGCTTACCTGTATTAATAGGCTTTCAGATGAGGATAAAACCTTGATTCACTTACGCTTTGCAAACGAAATGGGATTTAAACATATTGCTGATCTTTTAGGCATTACCGAAGAGGCAGCAAAAAAACGTGGTCAACGTATTTTAAAGAAATTACGCCAATTTTATGAAGGGAGTGATGAAGATGCAAAAGACAGCTAAGGATATGATGAAAGAGATATGTCAGTTATCTTTGCAAAATGAGTTTAAAAGAATTGCGAAATTAAATATCAGTAATATTAAGTATCAATCCTTATCCACAGGGCAGATTGAGCAATTAGCTAGAAAAATAGCCCTATTACCATCAGAGTATCGCAATATACTTTTCTTTCACTATTGTTTTAATAGTAACCCTAATGAAACAGATAAAATGTTAGAGACAGAAAATACTATCAATAAATTGCCCTATATACAAAAAATGCTATCAAGTCTTATGGGATTAGAAGATTTATGGATTGATGAAGGCTCTATGAAAAAAGCCAGCCAAATAGTTCTGAAAGAAATGACTAAAGACTATGAGAACTTAAAGGTGCAAGGCAGACCAGACTATTCTAAGGAGTTTAGACGTAAACTAAAGACTATTACAATTAAAGGAAACCCTAATAGTATATTTATGCAAATGGCTAAAAGGGTAGCTGTCTTTATACTAGTTTGCATTTTAAGTATCTCTGCTGTTCTAGTGGTTAGCGTAGAAGCACGAGAGAAAATGTTAGGTTGGATCATCCAGGTGTATCCAAGGTTTAGTATATTTACACTTCAAAACACAAATGATGATAATGACTTAGTTAAGCTAAGCGATCTTAAAATTAACTATGTCCCTCAGGGGTTCGAATTGGTGGATACTCATGAAGGGCGTACAATGTTGATTTATAATTATATATCAGAGAAAAATGAGGAACTAACAATAAAATTCCTTGATCCATCAGGTGAAGGTAAATCATATTATGATACAGAAAGTGCCAAGGTAAAGGAAATAAAATTTAAAGATGCTAAGGCATACACATGGGAAACGGATGCACTAAC
>JAAYSX010000050.1 GCA_012518255.1 Candidatus Epulonipiscium sp.
AGCACCTGCCTTACAAGCAGGTGGTCATAGGTTCGATCCCTATAGCGACCACCACTTAAATATGGTATAATGATAAAAGAAACACTTAATTATGCCGACATGGCTCAATTGGCAGAGCAGCTGACTTGTAATCAGCAGGTTATCGGTTCAAGTCCGATTGTCGGCTTTATGGTGGAGTTTCCGAGTGGCTAAAGGAGGCAGACTGTAAATCTGTTGGCGAAGCCTTCGAAGGTTCGAATCCTTCCTCCACCATTTAATTTAATAGCGCGGAGTGGAGCAGTATGGCAGCTCGTCGGGCTCATAACCCGGAGGTCAGAGGTTCAAATCCTTTCTCCGCAATTAATAAAACTATGCCCCGATAGCTCAGTCGGTAGAGCAAAGGACTGAAAATCCTTGTGTCGCTGGTTCGATTCCGGCTCGGGGCATTTTATTAATACTTTTTATGAATCACTAGCTCAGTAGGTAGAGCACTGGACTTTTAATCCAGTTGTCCCGGGTTCGAGCCCCGGGTGGTTCATTTAATTATAAGCTATACTTACAATTGTAAGTATAGCTTTTTTGTCTTATACAGTAAACTTATTGATAGATGCAAGATATTAAGGAAAGAGGTCTAAGATGAAAGCCCCATTATATGATAAACTTATTGAGTACAGTAAAAATACTTCTTCATTTCATATGCCAGGCCATAAATTTGGAAAGATACTTAATATGAAGGAAATTCCACTTTTAGATTTAGATGCTACGGAAGTTCCAGGGCTTGATAACCTTTACGATTCTAAAGATATAATTTTAGAAGCAGAGAATAAAATGGCAGTTAAATATGGTGCCAGGGACAGTATATTCTTAACTAATGGTTCAACATCTGGAATTATAGCATCAATACTATCAATATGTAATCCTGGCGATTCCTTAATTGTATCTAGAAATGCCCATCATAGTGTTTGGAATGCACTTATTCTAGGAGGAATCAAACCTATATACATAAATCCAAGTCATAATGATGAATATAATATAGTGGGTGGAATTTGCCCACTAGAGCTGGAGAAAATAATAAAAAACAATCCAGAGGTCAAAGGGCTTATAATAGTAAGCCCAACTTATGAAGGATTAGTATCAGATATAGAAGCTATATCATCAGTAACTACTAAATATAATAAGATACTTATTGTGGATGAGGCACATGGAGCACACTTTGTATGGAATGAGTCTTTTCCAAGGTCAGCTGTAGAAATGGGAGCAGACCTTGTTATACAAAGCATGCACAAAACATTGCCTGCAATAACACAAAGTGCCTTGCTTCATATAGCTACAGATAGAATAAACAAAGACGGTCTTATTAATAGTTTGCAAATGGTACAAACTAGTAGTCCATCATACATAATGATGGGCCTTATGGATTATATAAGATATGAACTAGATAAAGAAAAGCGCATATGGGATAATTATCTAGTTCAACTTACAATGACTAGAAATAAACTGTCTAAGTTAGAAAAGCTAAAATTGCTTAAAGAAGGTATATGTGGCAGTTCAAATATTTTTAATATAGATATAAGTAAAATAGTAATATTTACCGATAATACTAATATCACGGGTGTTGAACTTGGGGGCATACTGAAAGATAAGTATGATATTCAAGTTGAAATAGAGGCAGATCATTATATTATAGCCATGTCAACTATATCAGATAGCAAGAAAGATTTAGAAAGATTAACAGATGCCTTGTTTGAAATAGATAGGAATCTAAAAGAAAAAACACCTGAAAAATATGAGTATGGGAATAATATCATAAGAAATAATGAAACTACTAAGGATATATTTACACCAAGAGAAATATATTTTGGAGGCCAGGAAGAAGTTAGAATAGATGATAGTATTGGTAGAATAAGCGCTGGCAATATAATTGTTTTTCCACCAGGTATACCCCTAATATGCATTGGAGAGAAATTTACAAAAGAAACTGTTCAATATATAAGAATGTTTCCAAATAAAATTATAGGAGTTAATAAGAAAGATAATGAAATAAAAGTCTTTGTATCTAAGGAAGGGGATAAGAATGAGGGGTAAGCTGTTTATTATAGAAGGATTAGATGGAAGTGGCAAGGAAACTCAAACCAAAAGGTTATATAATAGATTAAAAGAAGAGAAGATAAATATTAAGAAAGTTGAATACCCTAATTATAAAAGTGATTCATCAGCCCTGATTAAAATGTATTTAAATGGTGAATTTGGGAATAATGTAGAAGACGTAGATGCATATGTATCATCGACATTTTATGCTGTAGATAGGTATGCATCCTATAAAACAGAATGGGAAGATTTTTACTTAAATGGGGGCGTAGTGCTTGCAGATAGGTATACTAGTTCTAATATGATACATCAAGCTTCCAAGATTGATGGCAATGAAGAAAGAGATAAGTACTTGCAATGGCTTGATGAGTTTGAATTTGATATGTATGGGCTTCCTAGGCCTACGAAGGTAATATTTATTAATATGCCACCTGAGTATAGTAAACAGTTAATTGCAAATAGGGACAATAAGATTACAGGAGAGACAAAGAAGGATATACATGAGAGCAATTTTGAATATCTTAAGAAATCCTATGATAATGCGCTTAATATTGCAAAAACCTATAATTGGACTATTATTGATTGTGTAAAAGATGGAAAACTACTTACTATTGATCAGATACATGATATGATATATATGGAGATAAAAAAAGAATTAGATAAAAATATTTAATTTAAAGCTTTTTTATACTATAATATAATTAAGATTAGGAGGTGTACCATGGGAGATATGCAAATAAACAATATACAGATGCCCCAACTAAAAAATCTACAACCAGTTAAAGATAAAAAGATAGAAAAGGACTTTAAGTTTACCTTACTAGGTAAGATAGAAGAAGGAGAACTTCAAGATAAGTTAACATCCATGATCGAAGAAATATCTAAGCAAGGTAATAAGATTGCCGAGCATATGGATATTAGGGATATGAAACAATATAGGATGATGATTTCAGAGTTTATGAATGAAGTGGTAAGCCATTCACATGAATTCTCCAGGGAAAACTTTTTGGATAAAAGGGGACGTCATAGGGTATATGGCATCATTAAGCAAGTTAATAAAAATGTAGATGAGCTAGCCCAGGAACTCCTAAAGGACGAAAAAAATCATATATCTATACTGGAAAAGGTAGACGAAATTAAAGGATTAATTTTAGATATTGTAACTTAAAACGTTCGTGCTATGCACGGACGTTTTAATTTGAAATAAGCTTATTGGAGGGATGTTAGTTATGAGATATGATTACAATAATATAGTAGGGCATGAGAATGTAATAGAATATTTTAAAAGAACCATTATAAGTCAAAACATATCACATAGCTATCTATTAGAAGGTAATGAAGGAGTAGGGAAGAAGCTACTTGCAAAAACTTTTATTAAGACACTTTTCTGTGAGACAGAGGGCCGGGTAAGCCCCTGTAATCAGTGTACATCATGTATAATGATGGAGACAGGTAATAATCCAGATTTTTTCCAAGTATCTTCTAAAAAAGTTTCCATAGGGGTAGATGATATAAGGGAGCAGGTAGTAGAACAAATGGATATAAAACCTTATAGGAGTAAATACAAAATATTTCTTATAGCAGAAGCTGAACGAATGACAGTGCAAGCACAAAATGCCCTACTTAAAACTATTGAGGAACCACCAAGTTATGGCATTGTTATACTGCTAACTAAAAACCCTGCTAAGATTATAAGTACGGTCCATTCCAGGTGTTCGAGGATAAGAGTCTTGCCCCTATCTTCCAAGATTATAGAACAATATATACAAAATAATTATGAATTAGAAAAATGGGAAGCAGCCTTATATGCGGATTTTTCTGGTGGAAGCATTGGTAGGGCTGAAGAAATGCTTGAAGATGAGGAATTTTGGCAACTAAGACAAAAATCTATAGATTATTTAATAAAACTCGAAGATGCAAATCTAATTGAGTTATATGATATTGTAGATGCTATTGATAAGGATAGGGATAATATACCACAGATATTAGATTTTTGGCTTATTTGGTATAGGGATATATTAATGTACAAAATGTTTAACGATGACAGATATATATTTTTTAAGGACTTCCAGGATATGATATTGGACAGGTCTAAGGAACTATCTTATAATAGGATTAGCAATAATTTCAATGAAATTATTGCTGCAAAAAATAGACTAGATAAAAATATAAATATCATGCTAATTATAGAGACCTTATTGTTAGAAATAAAGGAGAGAAAGAAATGAAGACAGTTATAGGGGTGAGATTTCGTTCAGCAGGCAAGGTATATTACTTTGATCCTGATGATCAAGAATATAAACAAGGCGAAAATGTTATCGTAGAAACCGCTAGGGGAATTGAATACGGAGAGGTTGTTATTCCCAACAAACAGGTAGAAACTGATAGTGTAGTAAAGCCATTAAAAAAGGTAATACGCCGTGTAACTAAGGAAGATAAGGAAATTGCCAGATCTAATAAAGAAAAAGAAGTAGAGGCTTTTGCCATATGCAAGGAAAAGATTGCAAAACATAAATTAGATATGAAGTTAGTGGATGTAGAATATACATTTGATAATAATAAAATATTATTCTATTTTACATCTGATAATAGGGTGGATTTCAGGGAATTAGTTAAAGATTTAGCTGCTGTTTTTAAAACAAGAATAGAGCTTAGGCAAATAGGAGTAAGGGATGAAACCAAACTTTGTGGGGGTATTGGTATCTGTGGTAGGGGATTATGCTGTAATACATTCCTAAGTGAATTCCAACCTGTATCCATAAAAATGGCCAAAGAACAAAGTCTATCATTAAATCCAACTAAAATATCCGGTATATGCGGTAGACTTATGTGTTGCTTGAAATATGAAGAGGAAAGCTATCATGAAATTAAGAGGAGACTACCCAGTGTAGGGGATATAGTTAAGACTCCTGAGGGTAAGGGTAAGATATTATCAATACAATTGCTAAGGGAACAAGTAAGGGTTGCTGTGGAGAAAGAAGAAAATGGCAAAAGTAATAGAGAGGTTTTTGTGTTTAAATCGTCGGAAATAGAAGTTATAAAGCCACAAAATAGATGCTGTAAAAGGGAAGATAAATGTGAAAAAAATAGTAAAGGTTCATGGGAATGAAAGAGTAGACTTTATACAAAGAAAAGGATATAAGATTATACAAAATCCCGAAGTATTTTGCTTCGGGATTGATGCTGTGCTTTTGGCTGATTTTGCAAAGGTAAAGAAAAAAGATAGGGTGCTTGATATAGGTACAGGCACAGGTATAATTCCCATACTAATGTATGCTAGATATGAAAATGAAAGTTATGTAGGTATTGATATACAAGAAGATATGGTGGAAATGGCAAGCCGCAGTGTTAGCATGAACAACCTAGAAAATCATATAGAAATGAAGCATATGGATGTTAAGGACATAAGTAATAAATATGAATCAGGTAGCTTTGATGTAGTAACTAGTAATCCACCATATATGAAAGGAAAAGCAGGTTTAGTTAATGAAAATGAATCTAAGATGATTTCCCGCCATGAAATTAAGTGTTCCTTAGAAGATATTATAAAAAATGCAGCATACTTGCTTAAGGATAGGGGCAAGCTATATATGATACATAGGCCTAATAGGTTAGTAGATATTATATACTTAATGAGAAAGTACAGGCTAGAACCTAAACGTATGCAGATGATTCATCCAAAGGAAGGTAAATCACCAACAATGGTCCTAATAGAGGGAATAAAGTATGCCAATCCAGAAATTATAGTAGAGCCAGCTTTATATGTGTATAATAAGGATGGTAGCTATACAGATGAAATTTATCAGATATATGGATCAGAAGAGGAGGATTAATATGAATGAATACGGAATCTTAACCCTTTGCGCAACCCCCATAGGTAATCTAGAAGATATAACATATAGGGCAGTAAGGGTTATGAAAGAGGCCCACATTATTGCTGCGGAGGATACAAGACATACAAGGAAGCTTCTTAACCATTTTGATATTAATACCCCCTTAGAAAGTTATCATGAACATAATAAGGTGAGTAAGGGACCTTTCTTAATAGAAAAGCTAAAATCAGGTAAGAATATAGTATTAGTTACAGATGCAGGAACACCAGGAATTTCCGATCCAGGGGAAGATATAGTTAGGCTTGCCCTAGAAGAAGGTATAAGAGTAACAGCAGTTCCAGGTCCAGTAGCTGGTATAATAGGACTTATAATATCAGGGCAAGAAACCAGTAGGTTTTATTTTGAAGGTTTTCTTCCCCTATCTAAGAAAGAATGCCAGATAAGAATAGATGAATTAAGTAATTTAACTAGTAGCATAATAATATATGAAGCTCCCCATAGAATTAAAAAAACTATAAATTATCTGCATAAAGAATTAGGAAATAGAAGCATAACTATAGCAAGGGAGCTTACAAAGAAATATGAAGAAGTTATCAAAATGACCCTAGAGGAGGCCTTATTATATTTTGAGGGTAAGGAAGCCAGGGGAGAATATGTATTAATCATAGAAGGCACAGATCAAGAAATACTAGATAAAGAAGCTAGAGATGAATGGCAAAATATAAGTATTGAAGATCATATGAAGAAATATACAGATAAGGGTATAAAAGAAAAAGAAGCCATGCGCCTTGTGGCGAAAGATAGGGGAGTATCCCGAAGGGATATATACCAACATATTAAAGTCTAAAAAAGACTATCCAAAATTTTGGATAGTCTTTTTATTTAGCTTACTGTAAGTCCAGCAATTCTTGCAAGTTCGATAATTGTTTCCTTAGAAATCTTTTTACCTTTATAGTCAATTAAATCATCCATGCTGCCATTAAAAATATCTGCAGGCTGATATTTTTTAAGTATTATTTTATCGTTATCTATGAAAATTTCTAAAGCATCCTTCTCATGGATATCTAGATTTCGGCGCAATTCGATAGGAAGCACGATTCTACCTAGTTCATCTACCTTTCTAACAATTCCTGTTGACTTCATTAAAATCCCCCTTTAAATCATCTATAGAACATATTCGACATCATCTTACAAAGATATACTACCATTATTTACAATAAAAGTCAATAAGAAAATACATTTTTTTCTATATTTTATAAATTTAAGTAGTAGAAGTATAATACTTGTACCTTATTCATATATATAAGAAAGAAAAAACCTAAATGGGGGGAATAATTTGTTAAATTACTTATGGAGTGGGATGATAATATTTGCAATTTTAATAGCAGCCTTTAGTGGGGGAATGGAAGCTATTACTCAAAGTGCATTAGACTCTTCCATGGAGGCAGTAGATCTTGCATTTAAAATGTGTGGAAGTGTAGCTATGTGGACAGGAATTATGAGGATAGCAGAAAAATCAGGAATTATTGAAGGTTTAGCTAGGAAAATGGGTCCAGTATTAAGATTTTTGTTTCCAGATATTCCAGAAGGACATCCAGCCCAGAAATATATAGCTACTAATATGATTGCTAATGTTCTAGGCTTAGGCTGGGCGGCAACACCACCAGGTTTAAAGGCAATGGAGGAATTACAGAAGTTAAATAAAAAGAAGGATGTAGCTAGCCATGCAATGTGCATGTTTATGATAATAAATATATCATCTGTCCAAATAATTTCTATTAATATAATAAGTTATAGGATGCAGTACGGTTCACAAAATCCTACAGAAATAATAGGACCATCAATATTGGCTACATTATTTTCTACACTAGTTGCTATAATATACGGCAAATTAAAGTATAGGAAGGAATAAATGTTATGAAATGGATATTGGTATTATCAAGTATAATGATTCCATTGGTTATAATAAGTGTTATAACCTATGGCTTATTACAAGGAATTAATGTGTATGATGCCTTTGCTGAAGGGGCCAAGGATGGTCTAAAGATTGTAGTTAGGCTATTACCTACCTTAATAGGCCTTATGATGGCTGTTGGAATGCTAAGAACATCAGGGGCATTAGATGGTATTACAAGGCTTATATCCCCTATAATATCATGGACTAATTTCCCAGAGGAGGTTATTCCAATAGCCCTTATGAGATCAGTATCGGCAGCAGCATCAGTGGGCTTAATCTTAGATGCATTCAAAATGTATGGACCAGATTCATTTATTGGAAGATTGGTATCAATTATGTTTGGCTGTACAGAAACAATATTTTATACAATGTCGGTGTATTTTATGACTGTTAAAATAAAGGAGACAAGATACACTTTGCCGGGGGCTATAATTGCCACCTTTGCAGGTATAGTAGCATCATATTATCTAACATTATGGATTTTTGGAGCATAAAATATTAAAATGTAAGTTATCTCTAATAATGTTATATGTTATAATAAATATAAGCATTTTAGAGGAAGGGGATTTATGATGCTAGAAAAGATTTTGGGAATATTTAAGGGAAGCAAAACAGACGATAGAATTACATATGAAAGACTCTACCACAAGAATGCCTGCAAAATGTACGAAGGCGAAATGAAGGGTAGCCAGTTTCACGGGCAAGGTAAGTGCTATGATGAAAACGGCAAATTAATTTATGAAGGAAGATTTATATATGATTTACCAGACGGTGAAGGCAAGTATTATTTTAGTAATGGCGAATACTATATAGGTGAATTCAAAAAAGGTGAAAGAACAGGTTATGGTACATATTACTGGAAGGATGACGAAAAGTATGAGGGTTATTTCCTAAAGGGGAAAAGGGAGGGTAAAGGCAGACACTACCGGACTAATGGTGATATTTATGAGGGTAATTTTACAGATAATGTAATGCAAGGTAGGGGGAAGGCTATATATGCCAATGGTGATAGTTATGAAGGTAATTTTGAGGATGGCATAGAAACTGGCTACGGTATTTTATCCCTAGCTATTGGAGGACAGTACGAAGGGGAGTTAGTAGAAGGCCTTCCACATGGAAAGGGAAAATATACATGGCCAAGTGGTCAGGTATATAGGGGAGATTTCGTAGATGGAATGATGATGGGGAAGGGTAGGATAATATATGCCGATGGATCGAGTTATATAGGTGAATTTAAGAATGGCCAAAGAGATGGGGAAGGGGTTTTTCAAGATATAGAAGGTAATCAGTATGAAGGAGTATTTGAAGAAAACGCTATGATTAAACGTAGGGCATAAATAGATATGTGTGTCATGAATTTTTGATACTGTTTAGATTAAGTAGTATTAATCTAAGGTTTCCTGTATTAAAGATCCATGGCATATTTTTTTGCCAGTTAATTGTGTCACATTATGTAAGATTTGCATAGTATATAGTAGACGAAAGATAAATAATAAAAAATTATATTTAAAGGGGGATTATGTATGAATTGTGGAATGGATAACAGATGTGGTTGTCAAGTTGGGGGAGCACAGGCATATCCTTGTAAATCTAAACTAGATGCAATCAAAAAAGGTATATGCGAACTAGAAAAATGCCTAAAAGACATTGAGCTTGTATCACCAGATAGCCAAATGCCAGGTTGTGGCGGATGCCGTCGTTGCTGTTGCTGCTGCTGCCGTTGCCGTTGTGGTAATAACGCTGTTTCAGCTGGTAACCAAACAACATGGGGAAGATGTAGGTAAGAAAAAAGAGTCTGGGAAAATCCCAGACTCTTTTAAGGTTTTATTTAGATTATAATTGTGGACCAGCACTTACTAATGCTTTACCAGCTTCATTACTTTCGTATTTAGCAAAGTTATCAATAAATCTTTGAGATAAATCTTTAGCTTTTTCTTCCCATTCTGTAACATCTGCATATGTGTCACGTGGGTCTAAAATATTTGTATCTACACCTGGAAGCTCTGTTGGAACTTCAATATTAAAGTATGGAATTGTTTTTGTTGGTGCATTTGCAATATCTCCATTAAGGATTGCATCAATAATTCCACGAGTATCTTTAATTGAGATACGTTTACCTGATCCGTTCCATCCTGTATTAACAAGATATGCTTTAGCTCCGCTATCATCCATTCTTCTAACAAGTTCTGTAGCATATTTTGTTGGGTGAAGTGTTAAGAATGCCTGACCAAAGCAAGCTGAGAAGGTAGGCATTGGTTCTGTAATACCACGCTCTGTACCAGCAAGTTTAGCTGTGAATCCTGATAAGAAGTAGTATTGTGTTTGTTCTGGTGTCAAAATAGACACTGGTGGTAGAACTCCAAAAGCATCTGCAGATAAGAAAATTACGTGCTTAGCTGCTGGTGCAGTAGATACTGGACGAACGATATTATCGATGTGGTTAATTGGATATGATACACGTGTATTTTCTGTTACACTCTTATCATCAAAGTCAATCTTACCATTCTCATCTACTGTTACGTTCTCAAGAAGAGCATCTCTTCTAATTGCTGCATAAATATCTGGCTCAGATTCTTTATCAAGGTTAATTGCCTTAGCGTAGCATCCACCCTCAAAGTTAAAGATTCCATTATCATCCCAACCGTGCTCATCATCACCAACTAATAAACGTTTTGGATCTGTTGATAATGTTGTTTTTCCTGTTCCTGAAAGACCAAAGAATACTGCTGTATTTTCACCATCTAAGTCTGTGTTTGCAGAGCAGTGCATTGAAGCAATGTTTTTAAGTGGTAGATAGTAGTTCATCATACCAAACATACCTTTTTTCATTTCTCCACCGTACCATGAGTTAATAATAACTTGCTCACGGCTTGAGATATTGAAGACAACAGCTGTTTCTGAGTTCAGCCCTAATTCTTCATAATTTTCTACCTTAGCCTTGGAAGCATTATAAACTACAAAGTCAGGTTCGAAGTTTTTAAGCTCTTCTTCAGTTGGCTTGATGAACATATTAGTTACAAAGTGTGCTTGCCATGCAACTTCAACAATAAAACGAATTGACATTCGTGTATCTTCGTTAGCACCGCAAAAAGCATCAACTACAAAAAGCCTTTTATTGGAGAGTTCCTTAACTGCAATATCTTTAACTACATCCCATGTTTCTTGGGTAACAGGCTTGTTATCATTTTTAAATTCATCTGATGTCCACCAAATTGTATCTCTTGAATTATCATCCATAACTGTGAATTTGTCCTTAGGTGAACGACCTGTGTATACACCTGTCATTACGTTAACAGCACCAAGTTCACTAACCTGCCCTCTTTCAAATCCTTCTAGTTCAGGTCTTGTTTCTTCTTCAAATAATTGGTCATAAGAAGGGTTATGCACGATTTCAGTTGTTCCAGAAATTCCATATTTGCTTAAATCAAGTTTTGCCATATTCATCTCAACCTCTTTCTTTTTTTAGAATATTTAAATAATTTCTCATGTTAGGGTTTAATATATATTGCCCCTACATAAGTAAAAATATCAATCTTTCCTCAATATAATTATACATGAATTAGGAATGAAAGCAATAGAATATAGGAAAAAATAATAATTATTTTTATACATAATAGATTAAATTGTCAAGTATTATTGCCATTATACTTTGCTTTTTTGCCTAGAAATTGTATAATGATGGGTAGCCAATAGATTGTTTAAATTTTAGGAGGAAATAAAATGGATAAACCAACTTATTACATTACTACGCCTATTTATTATCCAAGTGATAAATTGCATATAGGCCATTCTTATACAACGGTAGCCGCTGATGCCATGGCAAGATATAAAAGATTACGTGGATATGATGTAATGTTCCTGACAGGTACAGATGAGCACGGGCAAAAGATTGAAAGAGTTGCAAAAGAAGCAGGAGTTAGCCCCAAAGAATTTGTTGATGGGATAGTAGATTGGATTAAAGTGCTTTGGAATGATATGGATATTACCTATGATAAATTCATTCGTACAACAGATGATGACCACAAGGAGACAGTTCAAAAAATATTTAAAAGATTATATGATCAAGGAGATATTTATAAAAGTATTTATGAAGGATTATATTGTACACCTTGCGAGGCATTCTTTACCGAGCATCAATTAGTGGATGGTATGTGCCCAGATTGCGGTCGTGATGTAGAGGATGTTAAGGAGGAATCTTACTTTTTTAAACTATCCAAGTACCAGGACGACCTTATTAAGCATATTGAAGAAAATCCAGACTTTATACAACCAAAATCCAGGAAAAATGAAATGCTTAATAATTTTCTGAGACCAGGTTTAGAAGATTTATGTGTATCAAGAACTTCTTTTGATTGGGGAATTCCAGTAGAATTTGATAAGGGACATGTTGTATATGTATGGATAGATGCCCTATCTAACTATATAACAGCCTTAGGATATCTAAGTGAAGATGATGAGAAGTTTAGAAGATATTGGCCTGCTGATGTACACCTAGTAGGTAAGGAAATTATAAGGTTCCATACAATTATATGGCCCGCCCTTCTAATGGCATTAGATATTCCACTTCCAAAACAAATTTTTGGGCATGGCTGGCTGGTTATAGATGGCGGTAAGATGAGTAAATCTGTTGGGAATGTGGTTGATCCAAAGATTTTAATTGATAGATATGGTAGTGATGCAATACGTTACTTCTTATTAAGGGAAGTTGCCTTTGGACAAGACGGTAACTTTAGCAATGAAAATCTAATTAACAGGATTAATTCGGACCTTGCCAATGATTTTGGAAATCTAGTTTCTCGTAGTGTAACTATGGTAGAGAAATACTTTGAAGGAACACTTCCAGAGGATCAGGAAGCTAATGAATTTGACGAGGGAGTTCAAAAATTAATAGAAGAAGCTATTAAAAATGCAGAAGACCACATGGAAAAGTTACTATTTAATGAAGCTTTAAATGATATATGGACAATTGTAAGAAGGCTTAATAAATATATAGATGAAACAACTCCATGGATTTTAGCTAAGGATGAAGCAAATAACAAGATACTAGCTAATGTACTTTATACTTTAGTAGAAGGAATTAGGATTGTAACTGTTATGATTGAACCATTTATGCCTCAAACACCAGCTAAGGTATGGGAGCAAATAGGTGTTAAAGAAGGAGAACTTACAAGTTGGGATTCCATTAAAAAGTGGGGATCTATGCCTAGAACCCTAAGTGTAAAAAGGGGAGAAATAATATTCCCACGCATTGACCTTAAAAAAGAGCTTGCCCAGTTAGAAAAAGATGCCAGCAAGGCTAAGAAAAAGGTAAAAACAAAAGAAGAGCCTAAGTTGGAGGAAATTACCATAGATGAATTTTTTAAATCAGAGCTTAAAATTGGTGAGGTGCTTGAATGTGAACCTGTACCTAAAACAGATAAACTTTTAGTATCCAAGATTAAGGTTGGTAATGAGGTTAGGCAGATAGTATCTGGTATAGCTGAGTACTATACACCAGAGGAATTTGTAGGCAAAAAGGTTGTGGTGGTGACCAACCTAAAACCAGTTAAGCTAAGGGGAATACTATCAGAAGGAATGGTGCTTTGTGCATCAGATGATGAAGGAAACTTGGTTGCAGTAGGGCCGCTTGAAGATATTAAAGACGGTTCTATGGTAAAATAAATAATATGCATGACTTATTATCCCTTGAATATACTTACTATAGTAAGTGTATTCGGGGGGTTTTTAATGGATAGGCAGCAGTTTAATATTTTAAGTATAGACGGTGGAGGTCTAAGGGGTGTATACCCAGCGGCTATCCTTTGTAAGGTTCAGGAGGAATTAGGAATTAACTTTTATAAGGAATTTGATTTAATATCAGGTACCAGTACTGGGGCTATTATAGCAGCGGGATTAGCGATAGGTATGGAGCCTTGTGATATATTAGATCTATATAAAAGTGAAGGGGATTATATTTTTGATAGAAAGTTTTTGGGTGGTCTAGTAACTCCTAAATATGATAGTAAAAACTTAAGGAGTGTATTAGATAATCAGTTTGGAGATAGAACTTTTAAGGATGCAAAAACTAGGTTAATGGTTACAGCTACTAATGTATCAGATGGCATGCCCTGGGTTTTTAAATCTATGTATCATAGGAGGCTATCAAGGGATGAAAATGTAAGACTTTCAGATGCTGTATTGGCATCATGCTCTGCACCACTATATTTTAATCCGTATAAGTACAATGAAGTGCTGCTAGCAGATGGAGGTTTATGGGCTAACAATCCAGCCCTAGCTGCCTTAGTAGAAGCTCTAGGACATAATATCCGTGTTAAAAGATATAAAATAAGACTTATATCTATAGGTACAGGTTTTCATATAAAGCATTATCCCATAGAATGGGCAGAAAAAGAATGGGGTGCTATACGATGGGGGGTTGGGCTTATAGATATAATATTTAATATGCAATCACTTAGTGTGGAAAAATATTTAGAGACTATTATGAAAGAGGACCAATACCTCCGTATTAATTTTGAGTTTGAAAAAAATATATCTATGGATAGTATTAAATCTGTGGAAGAGCTTATAGATAGGGCCTTAATAGATTATTATAAATATGAAAATAAACTTAAAGAATTACTGGGAAAATAAAACACTAAAAAAAGGTTTAATTATATTTAAAAAAATTGTATAATAATAACCAAGAAAACAATTTAATAAATTAGAAAAGTAGAAGGTGTCAAAGTGGTAAATAATAGATCAAAAAGAGGAAAAAATATAGGAATGATAGTAGCTATAACAGCAATATTTACAGCTCTTATACTTCTTATGCTATGGCAAATGCAAGTAAAGGCACAAGAAGTTATTAAAATAAATCAAGAGTTACAAATAGAGCAGGAGCAAAATCAGGAATTACAGGATATAATCAAAGAAATAGAAAAACAAAATGAAGAAATTAACAATGAACTCGAGGAGCTTAAAGAAGAACTTGAAAGGATAGAACTTAGCAAAAAACAAAATGATCCTAATCAAAAGATAGCTTACCTAACTTTTGATGATGGGCCATCAGATAATACTCTTAAAATTTTAGATGTCTTAAAACAAAAAAACGTACCTGCTACGTTTTTTGTTATTGGTAATGAAGGAAGGAAAGATGTTTATAAACGTATTATAGATGAAGGGCATGTAATAGGAAATCATACATATGGACATGATTATAAAGGGATATATAAGTCGCCCCAAACCTTTTTTGCAGATGTAGATAAGCTAAATGACTTATTAGAAGAAGTAACAGGGGAGCGCACCCAAATATTACGTTTCCCGGGAGGATCTAATAATACTGTAAGCAGGCATGCAGGTGGAAGTGGAATTATGGATGAAATAACAAAGGCAGCTATAGATAATGGATATAAGTACTTTGATTGGAATGTAGATTCCCAGGATGCATCTAAGGCAGTGCAAAGTAAGGATGTAATTGTTAAATCTGTTTTGAATGGCTCATCCCAAACAAATAAGGCAGTTATTTTAATGCATGATGCACCTGCAAAAACAACAACAGTAGAAGCATTACCAGAAATCATAGAAGGATTAAGGGCAAAGGGTTTTATCTTTAAAAGTTTAGATGAATATTCTCCAGGCGCCCACTTAAAATAATATAAAAATCCTAGCTCAATTAAAATAAAGAGCCCTAAGTCATGAGACTTAGGGCTCTTTATTTTAAAAAGGTTCTATATGAACCATACAATCCTTAACTTTAGGAACCTTTTTAGTAACTAAATTATGAACATTTTCAGCTATATCATGACCCTCTTCAACAGATAAGTTCCCATTAACAGAAATCTCAAGGTCAACATAAATACGGTTACCGGCTACCCTTGTTTTTAAATTATTTATCTCCTTAACACCTTTGACATCTAGGACAAGCTCCCGTATATTTTTGATAATTTTACTATCAGCTGATTTGTCTACAAGCTCATCAATAGATTTCATATAAAGATTAATAGCTACCCTCATAATAAAAATACTTACGACTATAGCTGCTAAGGGATCAAGGAAAGGAAATCCTAGTCTTGCTCCTAAAACACCTATAAATGTTCCTATTGATGAAAATGCATCACTGCGATGGTGCCAAGCATCAGCTTCCATGGCGATACTTTCAATCTTTTTGGCAGTAATTATTGTATACCTATACATAATTTCCTTAATAATGATAGAAACAGCCGCAGCTACTAATGCTATACGGCCAGGACGTGTAAAATCCTTATTTACTAAAGCTATGCTAGATTTATATCCAAGATATAGGCCTGTGGCAAATAAGAACATACTAACTAGCTTTGCCATAGCAGATTCGAATTTTTCGTGGCCATAGGGATGTTCCTTATCAGGCTCTTTACTTGCAATAGATAGGCCTAGAATTACTATAACTGTAGTAATTACATCAGATGCGGTATGAATACCATCTGCAACTATGGCGCTACTATTACCAATGGTTCCTGCTATAAGTTTAATTATGGTTAAAACTAGGTTAGCTATAATAGTATAGATAGATACCTTCTTACCTAATTTATAATTATCCATTTTCTCCTCCAAATACTGAATTATTAAATTTAAATGTATTATAAGTATATGCATTGAAGTATAAAAAATCAATACTAATAATGGAAATTGACACATTGAACCAACCGTTATACTATATAGTAGTGGGGTGACATATGATGAAAAATGAAAAAAATACTAGGATATTAAGAGGAATAGTTTATAGTTTATTATTTATAACTTTACCAGCTTTTATTACGGTATGCGTTGAATTTATTCAAATAAAAAATGTGGGGGAAACTATAGAATGGATTAGTGGGCATACCTATCAATTACTATTAGGTTACATATTTGTATTATTAACTTTTGTGATCCTATATATTGCCTTTAGTAGGTTATGGGTAGCTATGTTAGGCACTAGTTTGTTATTTATATCTTTTGCACTAATTAATCACTATAAATTAATATATAGGGGAGATCCCCTTATGCCATGGGACTTAATGCTTCAAAAAGAAGCGGGAAATATCTTCCAATATCTTGATATTTCTGTGGATAAGGAGATTGCATTAGTAGTAGTAAGTATAATCTTAATTATAATAGCTACAGCTTTTATTAAACCCTTTAAGCTAAGGTGGCAGCATAGGGCCCTGGGCATAACTATATCTGTGATTTTAGCTACGCTTGTTATGAAAAACACCTATTTGAATAGTGAAAACATAGAAAAAATGGGGATACAAGATGTGTTTTGGAATCAAACACGCAATTATGAAATTAATGGTTTTATAACAGGTTTTGGCATGAATATAAAAAATGCTATTATAAAACCACCAGCTACATATAGCAAAAATAAAGTAGATGATATTATTGATGAGTATATGGATGCTGTCCCAGTTTTTGCAGCCAAGGGAAATGAATTAAGGCCTAATATAATTATGCTTATGAATGAGGCACTTTGGGATCCAACACTTTTAGATAATGTTACTTATTCTAAGGACCCTATACCTACTATTAATAAAATTAGGGAAGAGGGTACAAGTGGATGGCTCCTAGTACCTGGCTATGGGGGTGGGACATCTAATACTGAATTTGAAATACTTACAGGAAACTCTATGTCATTCCTTCCAACAGGGTCTATGGCATATCAGCAATACGTTAAGGGGCCATTAGATTCTATGGCAAGTTTCTTAAAGAATAAAGGATATTCAACTATCGCCATACATCCTTATGAAAAATGGTTTTGGGATAGGGATGAAGTCTATCCTTATCTAGGCTTTGAAGAGTTTATATCAGATGAAGATTTTGTAGATCCACACATAAGGGGAGAATTTATATCTGATATGGAAGCAAGCCAGGAGATTATAAGACAATATGAAAAAAGACAGAATAAGCCTTTTTTTAACTATACAGTTACTATGCAAAACCATGGGCCATATAATGATAATAGATATGGCGATGATACAATTAAAGTTAAAGGTAATAACCTATCAAAAGAATCCATAGAAATCCTGCAAACCTATGCAGAAGGGGTAAAGGATGCAGATGATGCCCTGAAATATCTAATAGATTATTTTGAAAGTGTAAAAGAGCCTACTATTATAGTTATGTTTGGGGATCATTTACCTATGCTAGGACACGATTACTCTGTATATAAGGAAGCAGGATTTGTTTCAGAAAAGGGTACTAGCCTGGAGGATAATAAAAACCTTCATTTAACACCGCTTTTAGTATGGGATAATTACCAGGACAAGCAAGAGGATATAGGAATAATAAATGCTAGCTATTTGGGGGCATATGTTATGGAATATGCCAACATGGAAAAACCAATGTATTTTAATTTTTTATATAAATTGTATGAGGAATTGCCACCCTATATTAAGGAAGTAATCATTCAAGAAGACGGGAAAACACTTGAGAGGTTGCCTAAAGAAGAGGAAATAATTAGGCAAAAACACTGGATGTTACAATATGATTTAATGTTCGGCAAAAACCATGGAAAAGATGCATTATTTACTGATTGACAAGGCGGCGTAAAAAGTATATTCTAATTGCAAGGTATATAAAAAAGGGGGATAAAGATGGATGAAGAAAAATATACTAACTTAACTATGAGGTCTATAGGATTCGGGGAATTTAACAATAAGGAATTCGAAGAAGAGATAAGATTAGATGTTATGGATAATCCAACCCAATCATTTATAAGGGAATATAAGGATGGCAGGATGGTTCTAGAATACTACAAGGAATATTCAGAGCGGCTATATGTTATAGTTAGGACGGGATTACATTCTAGAATTAAAGAGGAGGTAACAACTGTCTACAATAATAGATGCGAACCATATTTTAAGGCTAAGTATGACCTAGAGGTTAAGGATTTAGAAGTAGGGGAAGTGGGACCTTACTTTGCTTGTTATGCAGTGTGTGATGATGCAGCTACAGGTATGCCGATAATATTTAAAGTGCAGAATATGATAGAATACTTAGATTGCTTACAAGATAATACCCTTGATTATAGCGGGATAAATGTAGTAGGTGTAGCAACTGAAGGAACTATAATTCTACCTGTTGAGAAAGATAGGCATGACCAAAGTAGTAAAGCAGAAAATCAATACCTACGTGGATTGCTAGAAAGGGCAAGAAGTGGTGATAAGGAAGCACTTGATATTCTGGACAAAGAAGAAAGAAAAATAGATGTAGAACTTAAGGAAAGACTTCGAAAAGAAGACTTCTTGACTGTTATGGAGGGATATTTTATACCTACCACCGATATGGATGCCGTATATGCAGTATTAGGAACCATACAAGAGCTGGAAACACGGGAGAATAAGAAAACCATGGAAGAAATATATTGGTTTAATATTGATGTAAATGGAATGCTACTGGAAATAGTTATAAATAAAAAAGATTTAAGGGGAGTACCTTGCAAAGGTATGAGATTTATGGGAACATGCAAAGTCCAAGGCACTGTATGTTTCGACTTGGAATAAAACCCTTGACTCTAGCTTGAAACTATTATATTATATGATAATGGAACTTGAATATTTACTATTGTTAAAAATGTTTCCGTAGCTCAGCAGGATAGAGCGATCGCCTCCTAAGCGATAGGCCGTGAGTTCGAATCTCGCCGGGAACGTTATACTAAATAATAAAACTCCTTCTATAAGTATTATAGGAGGAGTTTTTGTTCTAAAAGGATGGGGAACTAATATCATTAAGAAAACGTCCAATAAATAAGAAGATTAATTAAAGGGGGCGTTACAATGAATAAAAGTTTTAGGAATATCTTATTAGCAATTACATTAATTACAGTATTTATTACAGGCTGTGGGGCTAACAAAGATTTTGAAAGTGCACCTATGGAGGACTACGGTGTGAGCAACCAAGAGGCAGATGAAGAGATGGCTATAGAAGAGGAAATGGGTTTTGAAGGAAGTAGAAGTCACACAAATCAAAACCAAAAACTTATATATAGGGCTAATATAAGTATTGAAGTTGCGCAGAAATTAGATCCATTGGTTAAATCAATAGAAACTTTTGTAGGGGGCCATGAAGGATACATCGAAAGTATGGAGCAATATCAAATAGGACATGATCCAATAACTGATCAAGATTTACACAATATGTATATTAGGATTAGAATTCCACATAATCACTATAATAAGGCAATGCAAACAATTGAAGAAATGGGAACTGTAACTAATAAAAGCACTAGTGCTGAGGATGTAACATTGCAGTATAGCGATATTGAAAGCACGCTTAAGATGTATAAGGTAGAGCAAGAAAGATTACTAAAAATGCTAGAATCAGAAAATACTGATATAAAAGACATGATTGAAATTGAAAAAAGACTTAGTGAAATTAGAATAGAGTTAGAAAAACATGAATCTGCTAGGAGGGCGCTAGAATCTCAAATCAATTATGATACAATAGAACTTGAAATAACTCAGGTTAGAAGAGAAAGCGACATAAATAGTAAAAACAATTTCTCAGGTAAAATAAAACATACATTTATTAAATCAATTGACACTATAATTGTAGTATCCCAGGCATTTATTTTAGCGGTAACATATATGTTATTGCCTATGCTAATACTAGCAGCTATAGCTGGGGTGTTTTATATGATATTTCACAAGGTTAAGAAAAAAAGGAAGAAATAATATTCTTAGGTACATTATATAGATTGAAAGGAAGAAAATATGCTTAAAACAGTTGTATTGGCTGAGAAGCCTTCGGTAGGAAGGGATATAGCAAGGGTATTAAACTGCCAGCAGGAAAGAAATGGATTTATAGAAGGTGAAAAGTACATTGTAACATGGGCTTTAGGGCATTTGGTCACATTGGCAGACCCAGAAAGATATAATAAAAAATACCAAAAATGGGAGTTAGAAGATCTTCCTATTATTCCTAAGCATATGAAAACGGATGTAATTAGACAAAGCAGTAGGCAGTATAATACAGTAAAAAACCAATTAGTAAGGGAAGATGTAAAGGAGATTATTATTGCCACGGATGCAGGACGTGAAGGTGAACTAGTTGCAAGATGGATAATAGATAAGGCTGGGGTCAAAAAACCTATAAAGCGTCTTTGGATATCATCTGTTACAGATAAGGCAATTAAACAAGGATTCGATAATCTAAGGCCAGGTAAAGAATTTGAAAACCTATATCACTCTGCAGTAGCTAGGGCACAGGCGGACTGGGTAGTTGGTATAAATGCAACAAGAGCCCTAACCTGCAAACATAATGCTCAGTTATCTTGTGGGAGGGTACAAACACCTACAATAGCAATGATTGCACAAAAAGAAGATGAAATTAATAAATTTAAGCCAAAAGAGTTTTATGGTATAGAAGCTAGGGCAGACAAGATAATATTTACATGGCAAGAAAAAAAGACAAGGGATAATAGGACATTTAATAAAGATTATTGCCAGCAGATCCTTAAATCATTAAACACACAAGAAGCGGAAGTTGTAAATGTTAATAAGTCTAGGAAAAAGACATATTCACCAAAGCTTTATGATTTAACAGAACTTCAAAGGGATGCTAATATGCTTTTTAATTATTCAGCTAAAGAAACCCTATCTATTATGCAGGGGTTATATGAAAGGCATAAGGTACTAACTTATCCAAGGACAGATTCTAGATACCTATCAACTGATATAGTAGATACCCTAGAAGAAAGGGTAGATGCTTGTAGAGTAGGTCCTTATGCTAAACAAGCGAATAAAGTCCTTAAATCACCTATAGAAGGTAATAGGAGATTTGTAGATAATAAGCAGGTTTCAGACCATCATGCTATTATACCAACCGAAGAATCTCCAGATTTAAGATCATTTAATGATAGGGAAAGGAAGATCTATGATTTAGTAGTTAAGAGATTCCTAGCAGTACTATCCCCAGCATTTGAGTATGAGCAAACAACTATAGAAGCTACAATCAACTCTGAAATATTTATAGCAAGGGGAAAAAGAGTAATTTCATATGGCTGGAAGGAAATATACAGCAAAAACTATGGTGATGAAGAAGATGTTATTAAGGATCAGTTATTACCTGTAATAAATAAGGGAGATAAGCTAGTCATATCATCTACTAGCATGACCAAGGGCAAAACGAAGCCACCAGCACCATTTAATGAAGCTACACTTTTAAGTGCCATGGAAAATCCAGTTAGATATATGGAAAGTCATGACAGGGAATTAATAAAGACTATAGGAGAAACAGGTGGACTAGGGACAGTAGCTACCCGAGCTGATATTATAGAGAAACTATTTTCTACATTCTTAATAGAAAAAAGAGGCAAGGATATCTGGGTTACTCCTAAAGGAAAGCAGTTACTTGAACTAGTTCCAGTAGAACTTAAGTCCCCAAGCCTAACGGGTGAATGGGAACAAAAATTAGGTGATATTGCTAAGGGCAAGCTAGATAAGGATGACTTCATTAAGGAAATGGAATCATATGCTAAAGAAGTTGTTAAAGAGATTAAGTCAAGCACCCAGAAGTTTAAGCATGATAACATAACTACAACAAGATGTGAAAAATGCAATAAGTTTATGCTTTCAGTCAGGAATAAAAGAGGTCAAATGTACGTTTGCCAAGATAGGGAGTGTGGAAATAGGAAATCTATTTCCAAGACCACCAATGCAAGGTGTCCTAACTGTAGAAAAAGATTAGAATTAAGAGGCCAAGGTGAGGGACAGATATTTGTCTGCATATGTGGACATAGGGAAAAACTTTCAGCCTTTAATGAAAGAAAAAAGATAGAAAATAACAAGTTATCCAAGAGGGAAGTTGCTAAATATATAGGAAAACAAAACAAAAAAGATGATGGATTTGATAACCCATTTGATGATGTTTTTTCAAAACTTAAATTTTAGATAAGATTTGAATAAATTATGAAAAAGGGTTATAAGTAAAACCTTGACAAAAAACGTAAATAGTTTACAATATACTTAGCACAATAAAATTTGAGAACAATAATGTTTTGGAGGGATAGAATTGGCTATTGCAACACTAACAGCTCAAGATAGAAGCAGCACAGCAAAACAAGTTAGAAATGAAGGATTTACGCCAGCTGTAGTATACGGATTTGGATATGAAGAGGGAAGACCTATTCAGTTTAATTCATCCAAGCTTTTAGCTACAATTAAAAAGCATGGTGCGAATGCAAGACTTAATGTAGAGATTAATGGAGAAAGTGAATACGGTGCAATTAAAGAAGTACAACTTCACCCAGTAACAAATGAAATTAGACATATTGATATTCAGGTGTTTAATAGAGATGACGTTGTAAGATTAACAGTACCTATTCGTTTTGTTGGTATGGAAGAATTAGTTGCTAAGAGATATGTAGCAGCAACACTTATCAGTGAAATTGACATTACAGGTCCAGCTATTGAAATACCACAATCTTTAACTGTAGATTTAACAGAAAAAGAACCTGGTGAATCAGTTACTATTGCTGATTTAGGTATTGATGAAGAACTTAGAGTAGAAGCTGAACTTACAGATACTGTAGTAACAATTACAGAAGCAGAAGAAGAGCCAGAAGAAACAGAAGATGTTGGCGAAGTTGATGTTGAAGTAGAATTAGTATCAGATTCAGATGAAGAAACTGAAGAAGATGAAGAGTAATACTCTATAACTTAATAAAATTACAGATTTAAGGGTCATGATTTTAGTCAAAACATGCTTTGGCCAGAATTATGATCTTTTTATGTGTAAATTATTGCTAGCATAAATAAATTAAAAAACATCTTGACAAGCTATTAAAAGTTATGATATGATAGTATATACTTGTTAAGAAAGACAAGTTGAACTAATTGAATTTTATTTGAACTTTGAAAACAAAATAGCAAGATTAATAACACATGAAATCAATTCTTTATATGAGAATCACGTCAGTGATAAAAAGAGCTATACAAACTTTTAAAATGAGAGTTTGATCCTGGC
>JAAYSX010000051.1 GCA_012518255.1 Candidatus Epulonipiscium sp.
ACAGCCAAAATCCAGTCACCAGGCTATACAAGTACCTACTTTACACTCTCTACATTTAGTGATGGTTGGGTATATCATTCAAGTGTTGTTCCAAAGGTAAAGGGTGATGAGGTTAGGATTGTCCTATCATGGGGGAATACCCCACCAGACCTTGATTCACATCTTTTCTTCCCAGATGAGCAGCATATAGCCTACTATAATAGGGAAGTTGGCAATAGCCTACTTGATAGGGATGATGTAGATGGCTATGGGCCGGAGACCATTACCATAGATAGTTTGCAAAAAGGTATCTATAAGTATTATGTATGCGACTTTACCAATAGTGCATATGGTAATTACAATTCGACCCAGATGTCTAATTCATTTGCCAAGGTGGATGTATATAATAAGAATGGATTAGTTAGAAGTTTTAATGTACCAACTAATAAAGAGGGAGTTATATGGCATGTCTTTAATATTTCTGATGGCAATATTGTGCCAGTCCAAAGATACTATAACAACCTAGAAGATAAAAAATGGTGGAATTCACAGAAATACTAAATCAAAGATTAAAAAAGCTACTATAAGATTTATAGTAGCTTTTTTGGGTTATATTTATATAACTATATGGACTAGTCGAGTATAGCTTATATAGTTTATTAACTATAGATAGAGCTGCCTCATAAGTAAGATGTTCCTTAGGATATATATAATCTTCATCTATAGATCCCATAATATTTCTGCTTTGTAAATAATAAATGGCAGGTAAGTTATCTTGACTAATTAAATGTTCATCCTTATAGTTATGAGGGTTGTGGAGAGGGACAGGGTCATAACCTATAGAACGGAGAAGGTCTGATGTTAGTTTTGCAGCATCTTCTCTTGTAATAGGGGCCTTAAGTCCGCTAAGATAAGAGTCATTTGGAATAATTCCAAGTTTTATTGCCATTCCTATGGAAGACTCACTAGAGAAGCCTTCTAGATTCTTATTTTGGGATATATATACTGTCCTCATAAGTAGCTGGATAAAATCCTCTTTAGTAATGCTACTTTGATAGTTACTCATAGTATTATCTGCAAGATTATTGATTAGTGAAAACCTAACTATGTCTTTGGCCCATGGAGAGTAGCTATAGTTTATTATATAACTATTTTCATCATTGTCTCTAAGTTTATAGTTATCAAAACCATAGTCAAAAAGATTATTCATATCATTGAATAAGTCCTTTTCAGTGGATTTAAGTACAACTCCTATTAGTTCCATGTCTTCCTTTTCAGCTACTGCCACAAGGCATCTGCCAGCAGCCTTGGTAAAGCCGGTTTTGCCACCTAGGGCATAGGGATTATAGTATGGTGATTCAGGATCTACAAGTTGTACAGTATTATCGAACTTAATAGGATCCGCCATATTATTGACCCTAGTTAATATATAGTTAGGCGGGCTAACAAGATTACGAAAGTCATTGTTTTTAAAGGCATAGTCCATAATAAGCCCTAGGTCATGGGCGGTTGTATAGTGGCCTGGATCATGGTAGCCATGAGGATTTACAAAATTACTGTTATTAGCCCCTATTTCCCTGGCTTTATTATTCATACGATCTGCAAAATTATCTATAGAACCATCTAGGTTAATTGCTAGGTCATGGGAAACATAGTTATCAGAACCTAGCATAACAGCATGTATGCCATCTAAAATAGAAAAGCTATCCCCAACTTCAAGCCCGATGTGGCTACTATCAGAGGGTATACTTCTAATAGAGTCTTCCGACTTACTTATATAAGCAGCCAGATCCAAATTTTCTATGGATAAGATAGATGTTAGTATTTTAGTGGTACTTGCTGGATACCTTCTAATATTAGCATTCTTAGTATATAAAATAGTTCCAGTTGACCTTTCCATTAGGAAGGCACTTTCACCCCTTATATCTGGTAGTGGTCCTGCCAGTATAGATTGGCTAAAAAGAAGGAGAGATAATAGGATAATTAAGGGACGTTTTATATGATAGTCCTTCATTCTTCTTTAAAAATAGCATTAACAATATCTATTGCAGGTTGGCTAACTACCTCATACTGAATTTCAAGACCTTTTCGAGTTCCCTGTATTATACCAGAAGACCTAAGTCTAGCAATGTGCTGGGATATTGTAGATTGGGGTAGGTCCATGCATTGCTGCATATATGTTACATTTGACTTGCCTTTATCAAGAAGACCCTTAACGATACATAAACGTGCAGGATGTGCAAGGGCCTTTAAAATTTCAGCTTTTTCTTCTAATGTGTCTGGTTTACGCATAATTCACCTCTATTAATAATTTATTTTAATACATTACTATACTATGTTATTATAATACATTGTGGAAAAACTTCAACTATATAAATGAGATAAGAAAATATTTTTGAATAAATATCTAAAAAATGGACCATAATTTAAAAGTATAAAGGTGATAATTTACTATAATATATAGGAGAAGTGATATAATGTACGGATCATTGGAGAAGTTTCCTCTTAGGCAGGTAAAGTTTGTAAGAACAAGGAATTCTGTTTTGAAATCTACTATGGAGCTTCTTGAGGATAAGGAACTAGATGATATTAGTGTGGATAAGATTTGCCAAAAGAGCCATATATCCAGGGGGACTTTTTTTAATTATTTTCCTCAGAAGAGTTATATATTCTATTATTATATACGGATATTTACTATTAAGCTTATGATAAGAATAGAGAACTGGGATGATGATATGCCCTTTAAAGAGCAAATGCAGTGTATTTATAAATGGTTTAATGAAGAGAATAAGTATCCTAATTTTAGCAAGTTATATATATATTATTTGCTAGAAGATGGCCCTAAGAATAATGATATGAAGCTATCAGAGGCAGAGTTTATCTACTTTTTTTCAGGGATAGAAGATGAAGAAGAGTTTAAGTATTATAATAACCTAAGTATGATAGACATTTTTAAGGACTTATGTGCCGAGGCCAAGTTAAAGGGTGAAATATCAGGGGATATAGATCAAGGTGATATGGCTAGAATATTTTTAGGTTTCTTACTCCTGCCTACTGTTATGGAAAGTTTATTGGATGCTGGGGATAATCCCAAGGAATTGTTCCATATAATAATGGGAGAAGAATTGAAAGTTAAAGGTATGGTTTAATATATTTTATACTAACTATAAGAACTAATCCTTGATTTATAAACTACTTAGTCATATAATAAATATGGCTAAGTAATATAGTGATGTAAGCACGCATAGCTCAGCTGGATAGAGCACTTGACTTCGGATCAAGGTGTCGTGGGTTCGAATCCTACTGCGTGTGTTTGATAAAACCTTAAAAATAGAAATTGCAAGCCAAATTGCAAACCTAAAAGTCATTAAAGAAGCAGATGAATTTAATCATCTGCTTTTTTGTTTTACTTATCTATTTATAGGATAATGATGCATAATTTCTGATATTATTGGAATAGCATTAACAAATATTAGCACAAATTTATTTCGCTAATATTATCTAACTTACTATGAATTTTATCCAAAATATTTATTAGATCTTTAGATACATCTCGGGCTTCTGTGCGGTAGTTACTAGCTGCCTGTTTATCATTGGAACTTATAGCTTCAATAACTTTATCCCCTAATGTATGGAAGTGGTCGTGGAATTTATCCACACTATTCCAGTCATCCTTAATTTCAGGATGATTAACCCCTATAGAGTTATAAAAGTGTCCAAAGGCACATTTTTTGGAATCTGTTTGGAGTGGGTATATTTCCATATTATCAACCATAGTATCAAGGTCATCTAGCCACTGATTATGGCTTTCTTTGGCCTTATTAATAATATTTTGCAGTTCCCTGTTAGTTGTTGCATATCTACCACACTTAAGATTATCAAACATTTCACCCACAATATGGGAAAGTTCATCATCTATAAGGGATATTTTATTAGCATATTCAACGCTTTGGGTGGCTTCCTCATGTATGTTCAAGGTCATATGGCTAAGGGTTTCAGCATCGGAGCTAGAAGATTCCATTGCTTGGTCTATTTCATCTGCTGATCTTTTGATTCCATCCATAGATTGGTTAATATTATCAACATCATCTATAACATTTTTAAGCATATCAACATTGACAGTTATGGTATCATAAACTGTTTCAATTTTATCACTCATTTGATTGGTAGACTCTAGGGTGCTATCTAAACTTTCTACACTCTCTTCAGCTGCTTGGTGTATATGACTAACAAACTGGGTCATACCATCAAGGTTTTCTTTTGTGTCGTCTGCTAGTTGGCGAATTTCTGTAGCAACAACTGCAAATCCTCGACCGTTTTCCCCTGCCCTAGCAGCTTCAATTGTAGCATTGAGTGCCAGTAGATTTGTTTGTTCTGCTATAAGCTGTACACTTTCTACTATTTTTCCAACTTCTGTAGCTAGCTGGGCTAATTGTTGGATTTTTTCGTTCATAATGGTAGTGTTCTCAAGAACATCTTCTTTTAGGTCCTGAACATCTTGGAGTAGGCTTATACTTTCGTCATTCTTATTAGCTAATGTTTCAGACTCGTTGGCTAGATTATCTAGTGTAACTGCAGTCATATCAATAGAGTTCTTTACCTCACTCATTCCTGCTGTTGTTTGCTGGACTATGGCAAGGTTAGATTCACTAAGTGATGACATTTCACCAGCAAAATCTGTTAGCTTAGAGGATATATGAGACATGCCAACATCAAAGGAGCTTAGGGAACTTACAATATTTAAAATATCCCTAGCAGACTGAGACATCTTTTTCTCGTTACCTAATAATTTTTCAAAGTAATTTAAAATATGGACGTGTTCATTTTTTGTTACACTAGGAGGCTTGGCATTGCCACCTGATAACATTGTGTCTAGATATTGTATTATTTCATTTACTTCATGACAAGGTGTGCGTAAAGTCTTCTTAAACATAAATTCCTCCTAAATATATTTATACTAAGATATATTATTTTATATTAATTACACCCATATTATACTGGATATATTGAAGTTATTCAATATATCCAGTATAATATGCTACATAATTGTCTAACCCTGTAGAAAGTTCTTACTAGCAATAATATGGTATTATTTGTATAATATAAGGCGGACTTTATAGTAGGAATAATAAGAAAGTAGGAGGAATTTAAGTGGTTTATAAAGATGAATATTTAAAATGGTTAAATAGTGATGTGGTAGATAGTGTGACTAAGAAAGAACTAGAGCTGTTAACAGATGAAAAGGAAATAGAGGATAGGTTTTATAAGAATCTGGAATTTGGAACAGGTGGATTAAGGGGAGTTCTAGGTGCAGGATCTAACCGCATGAATATTTACACAGTATCCAAGGCAACGCAAGGTTTTGCTAAATATTTAAATGATACTGAAACAGATCCATCCATTTGTATAGCATATGATTCAAGGAATATGTCCAAGGAATTTGCAGATACAGTAGCATCTGTTTTAAGTGCAAATAAGATAAAAGTATATTTATATGACTCTTTAAGACCAGTACCTATGCTATCATTTGCAGTTAGACATAAAAAGGCTAGTGGCGGAATTGTAATTACAGCATCCCATAATCCAAAGGAATATAATGGTTACAAGGTATACGGAGCAGATGGCGCCCAGATAGCAGGAGATGCAGCAGATACAATATTAAGTAATATAGAATCATGCCATATTTTTGATGATATAAAAACAATGCCTTTAGGTGAGGCTGAGGAAAAAGGTAGACTAATTTATATTGGTAAGGAAGTGGATGAGGAATATTATGACAAGGTAAGTTCTCTTGTGGTAAGGAAGGATTTTGTAAAGGAAAATGCTAAAGATCTTAGTATTATATATACTCCCTTACATGGTAGTGGTAATATTCCAGTTAGAACAATGCTAGATAGGCTAGGCTTTTCGGATGTAGTTATTGTGCCAGAACAGGAACATCCAGATGGAAACTTCCCAACAGCCCCATATCCAAACCCAGAAAATAAGGATGTATTTGACCTAGCAATAGAATTAGCCAAGGATGTTTCACCAGACCTTATTTTTGGTACAGACCCAGACTGTGATAGGATTGGCGTAGTTGTAAGAATGGAAGATGGAGAATACACTGTGTTAACAGGTAACCAGGTAGGTGCCTTGCTTACTGATTATATGCTAGGTGGCAGACAAGAGCTAGGACTGCTAGACAAGAAAGATACAGTAGTAAAAACTATTGTGACAACAGATATGGCAGACACTATATGTGATGCTTATGGCGCTGAGGTAATGGATGTACTTACTGGCTTTAAATATGTAGGAGAAAAGATCAAGGAGTTTAACAAAACTAAATCAAATAATTATGTTTTTGGTTTTGAAGAAAGTTATGGCTACTTAGCAGGGGACTTTGTAAGAGATAAGGATGCTGTTATAGCTTCGGTACTAATAGCCGAAATGGCACTCTACCATAAATCTAAAGGTAAGAACCTATATGAGGCCCTGCAAGATTTGTACAAGGAGTATGGATATTACAAGGAAGATCAAGTTGCTCTTGAGATGAAGGGTAAGGATGGTCAAGAAAAAATTATAAGCATTATATCTAATCTAAGGGAAAATTCACCTAAGGAAATAGGTGGTGTATTAGTAAGTAAAATAGAAGATTATGAATTATCTATTGCTAAGGATATAAAAGCTGGCAAGGAAACAGAAATATTGCTACCAAAATCCAATGTAATTAAGCTTATATTAGAAGATGGCAGTTGGGTGGTTGTAAGGCCATCAGGAACAGAGCCAAAGATGAAAATATATATTGCGGTAAAGGGAGATAATAAGGAAGATAGTAATAATAAACTAAAGTCCTTAACTAAGGCAGCTGAGGATTTAATAGTAGGTTAAAGAATTATAAACAATGGTACTTTATAGGCTATGCCTTTAGGTACCATTGTTTATAAAATATGTTATAATATAAAAGGTTAGATTATTAAATGAAGGAGTGGGTAGATGTCATATATAGCATTATATCGTAAGTACAGGCCTAAGAATTTTAGTGACGTTATAGGACAAGATCATATTGTTAGGACCTTAGGCAATCAAATTAAATCTAGTAGAATCTCCCACGCTTATTTGTTTTGTGGTACAAGAGGTACTGGAAAAACATCGGTAGCAAAGATATTTGCTCAGGTTGTAAACTGTGAGAATACATCAGATGAAGGCGAGGCCTGTGGTAGCTGTGAGGCTTGCTTAGAGATAGAAGCAGACCGTAGTATGAATATCATTGAGATAGATGCTGCATCTAATAATGGTGTGGATAATATAAGGGAGATTCGCGAAGAGGTTAGGTATGCACCTACTCAGGGGAAGTATAAAGTATATATTATTGATGAGGTTCATATGCTTTCCACAGGAGCTTTTAATGCTCTTTTAAAAACACTAGAAGAGCCACCAAGTCATGTAATCTTTATACTAGCAACAACAGATCCCCAAAAGATACCAGTAACTATCCTATCTAGATGCCAGCGCTTTGATTTTAGGAGAATAACAACATCAGATATTGCAGGTAGGTTAAAATACCTGATGGAACTTGAAGACGTTGAAGTAGATGATCAAGCTATAGAGTATATAGCATATATAGCAGATGGCGGGATGAGGGATGCTCTTAGTATTTTAGACCAGTGTATCTCATTTTACTTTGGGGAGAATATAACCCTAGACAAGGTACATCAACTATTGGGGGCGGTGGATAAGAGTGTTTTCTTTGAATTAACAGATGCTATTGTAAATCTTGATAATCAAAAGGCTATGGATATATGTGAGGATATAAATATTCAGGGTAGGGATATTCATCAGTTTGTATTGGATGCAATAATGCATTTTAGGAATCTACTAGTAGCCAAGAATACTACAAATCCTGAAAGTATACTGGATTACTCAGAGGATTATATAGAAGATTTATGTGGGCAAGCTAAGAATATCGATGCCAATAGCCTAATGAGATATATTAGGATATTTTCTGACCTAGAGGTATCAATGAAGGGAGCAAGTAATCCTAGAATCCTACTAGAGGTATCTCTTCTAAAGCTATGCCAACCTTCTATGGAAACATCTAGTGATGCAGTCTTGGATAGGATTATAAACCTTGAAAAAAAGGTTAAGGAAGCACCAAAGCAGGTTATGTATGTAAAGGATGAAAAACCAGAAGTTAAAGAAGAACTTAAGCTGCCTAAAGCTAAGCCTAAGGCAGTGCCAGATGATATAAAGAAGATAGTAAAGTCATGGTCGGCTATTAAGTCAAGGTTTAATCCCATGCATAAGAGCTTTCTAGTAGATGTTAAAGCAGGGTATTTAGAAGATGATATACTTTACTTAATATTTCCAAGCCCTGGGCTTCTAAATGTAAGTAAATCAAATCATGATGACTTAATAAGGGATACAGTGGAGAAGATAGCAGATAAGACTGTAAAGATAGAGTATGTCACATTAGACGAATATGAAAGCAAATACAAGCAAATTTATGGACCAGATCCGGAAAGTACTGAAGAAACTGCAGATATTGATAAAACCATTGAGATGGTTAGGAAGACAATTCAATTCCCGATAGAAGTGGAATAAGAATTGATTAAATAAACTAAAATAATAGGAGGAAAACAATGAAAAATTTTGGTGGAATGCCTAATATGAATAACTTAATGAAGCAAGCACAGAAAATGCAACGTAAAATGGAAAAGACACAGGCAGAATTAGAGGATAAGGAAATAACAGCTACAGCAGGTGGAGGTGTTGTAGAAGTTGTTGTATCAGGTAAAAGGGAATTAAAATCAATAACTATTGATCCAGATGCTGTTGATCCAGATGATGTAGAGATTCTAGAAGATTTAGTTATGGCAGCTGTTAATGAAGGGCTGCGCCAAGCAGAAGAGCTTAATCAAAAAGAAATGGCAAAGGTTACAGGTGGTATGGGATTACCAGGGGGTATGTTCTAGTGAATAATTATGGTAATCAAATGATTGCACTAATTGAGGAGCTATCTAGATTACCTGGGATAGGAGCAAAATCAGCCCAGCGCTTAGCTTTTCATATAATATCCTTGCCCAAGGAAAATGTAGAGCGCTTAGCCAATGCTATTTTGGTGGCAAAGGAAGAAATTAAATATTGTAAATCCTGCTGGACTGTAACGGATAAGGAGTTATGCCACATATGCAGGGATGATAGTAGGAATCGTAAGGAAATTATGGTTGTAGAAGACTCGAGGGATATGGCAGCATATGAAAAGACTAAGGAGTATAAGGGCTTATATCATATTCTCCATGGTGCTATTTCACCTATGATGGGCGTTGGACCATCTGATATCCGTATTAAAGAATTACTTGAACGTATTCAAAAAGAAGATGTAGATGAGGTTATTCTAGCTACTAACCCTAACATTGAGGGCGAAGCAACTGCCATGTATATAGGTAAGCTCCTTAAGCCTTTGGGAATTAAGACAACAAGGATTGCCCATGGTGTTCCTGTGGGTGGGGATCTAGAATATATTGATGAAATGACCTTGCTTAGGGCTTTTCAAGGAAGAACAGAATTTTAATTTGGGAGCAATCATTTTAGATTGCTCCTAAACTATAAGGATAAGATTTAATATAAAAACGGGGGTATTATAATGGAAGGATTTTTGAATGTGGGTAGTTTGTTACTTGGTTTAATTGCGTGGGTATTACCCATTGTTAGCCTAATAAACTATAAAAATGATAAACATACTAATTGGAGTACGTTTTCTATTTTAAGTATGATTTCTTGTATTCTGGCCTTGTACTTTCAAATTGCTAACACAGCCTACTTAGTTAAACTTGAAGACTGGGCAGCAATAGGGGATTTATCTGGTGTTACAAAATTCGTATCCCTTATACTTATAGTTGTTACTATAACCTTAAATGCAACTATGATGATTTTATATCATGAAAAAGCTGATAAATAAAGAGCTGGGCTGATTAATCTTCAAGTAATAGTTTATTAGCAATATTAACTGAATCCCTTGCATCTCTAGCATAAAAATCAGCCCCTATCATATCAGCATAACTTTGGGTAAGAACAGCCCCTCCAACCATAACCTTACAATCTGGACATTCCTTTCTTAAGGCTTCTATGGTAAGTTCCATATTTTTAACAGTTGTAGTCATTAAAGCGCTAAGGCCTACTAAGCTAATATCTTCTTTTTTAACTGTATCAACAACCTTAGTGATAGGTACATCCCTGCCAAGGTCTAATACTTCATAGCCATAGTTTTCAAGAAGAACCTTAACTATATTCTTACCTATATCATGAATATCCCCCTTTACCGTGGCAAGCACTATTTTCCCTTTTTCTATGGGGGCCTCATCTTTATTTTCTAAAATCATATTTTCCTTTATAACTTCAAAAGATTTCTTAACTGCTTCTGCAGACTGGATAAGTTGTGGAAGAAATATTTGACCCTTTTCATAGTTTTCACCCACTATATCAAGGGCAGGTATTAGATAGTTATCTACAATTTCAAGGCCGGTCATAGTTTGTAAAAGCTCCTTAACAAGTTGGCTGCTTTCTTTTTTACGCCCATCTATTATGGCTTTTTTAAGATCCTTTGTTCCTATTTCTTCTTTAGGGCTTGTCTCCTTTGTCAGATTAGAATAAGAGGCTATATATGATTTACTATCCTTATCATGATTCCAGAGTAGATTAAAGGCAGCTACAGTGCTAATCATATCTTCTTCTGAGGGGTTAAGAATAGGGGCATCTAGGCCTGCGCCTAAGGCAGTAGCTAGGAAGGTCCTGTTTAGTATGCCTCTAGAAGGCAATCCAAAGGACACATTACTAACCCCTAGTGTTGTTGCAACACCTAGTTCCTTCTTAACTAGTTCAACTGCTTTTATTGTTTCCTTAACCTCTTTTTGCTGGGCAGAAGCAGTTAGGACAAGGCAATCTATTATAATATCTTCCTTGGGTATTCCATAAGTCTTAGCTGTATCTACTATATGTTTGGCAATGTTCAGCCTCTCCTTAGCAGTCTTAGGAATGCCATTTTCGTCTAGTGTTAATCCGATAACTAGGCAGCCATACTTTTTTGCTATGGGAAAGATAGACTCCATAATTTTAGCTTCCCCATTAACTGAGTTTATGATAGGTCTTCCATTACATACCCTAGCTCCTGCTTCTATCACTTGTGGTACAACGCTATCAATTTGTAAGGGAAGGTTTACTACCCCTTGAATTTCCTTAATAGCCTGGACCATAAGTTCCTCTTCATTAATTTCTGGAAGGCCAACATTGACATCAAGTATATGGGCACCCTTGTCTTTTTGAACAATAGCCTCTTTAAGAAGGTAATCCATATCATTTTTTCTAAGGGCTGCTTGTAGAAGTTTCTTACCTGTTGGATTAATTCTTTCGCCAATTATTTTGACTTCATTGCCAAGGATTTCCGTTCTTGTTGAAGAGCTTGCAGCAGTTATGGGCTTAACCTTAACCTTATGTGGTGCTTTAGCTTCTAGAGCATCTTTAATTGCAGATATATGCTTAGGTGTAGTTCCGCAGCAGCCACCAAATACTGTAACACCCAGGTCCGCCATTTCCTCTACATAGTTTGCAAATTCTAGAGGGCTTACATCATAGAAAGTTTCGCCGTCTACTATCTTTGGTAGGCCTGCATTGGCTTGCACTATAATAGGTATCTTGGAGTAGTCTACAATCTTGGGTATTAAGGGCATCATTTCATTAGGTCCTAGTGAGCAGTTAATTCCAATAGCATCTAGGCCAAGGTTTTGCAAAATATTAACCATAGTAAAGGGATCTGTCCCTGTTAGGCTCCTGCCGTTTTCCTGGAAGGTCATAGTGCATATTACAGGAAGACTGGAATTTTCTTTAGCGGCAAGTATTGCAGCCTTGGCTTCATAGGTATCAGACATAGTCTCTATAAGTATTAGGTCAGCGCCAGCCTTAGTTCCAATAACAACCTGTTCTTTAAATGCTTCATAGGCATCATTGAAGCTTAAATTTCCGTAGGGCTCCATAAGCTGGCCTAGGGGTCCTATATTAAGGGCAACTAGATTATAACCTGCAGCCCTCCTTGCTATTTGAACTCCTTCACCTATAATATCCTCTAATTTAAAATTACTATCCCTGTATTTATAACAATTTGCACCAAAGGTGTTAGTAGTAATAATGTTTGCTCCAGCTTCTATATATTCCCTATGTATTGTTTCTATAATCTTAGCCTGTAAAATATTATATGTTTCTGGAAGGTCCCCAGCCTTCATACCATGGGCTTGGAGCATAGTACCCATAGCCCCATCTAGTATAATAAATTCATTAAAATCTAAAGTTTTATTCATTGTTATCAGCCTTTCTATACAAGCAATTTATATTATTACATAGTTTGCACTTATTAATTTTAGTACTAGGTTTGCCCCTTTGCCAGCCTATTATTGCAGTTACTGATTTTCTTGGCATCATTATACTGTTCTCACTAACTGTAAGCCCCATTTTAGGATATGTTTCAAGTATTTGGCTTATAGGTTTTTGAAGTCCTATATCTAAATCACCGTAGCCGGGACTAAACCTACTTGTTATATTGTAACCTTTATCAGAAGCCTCCATGGCTATAGTTTCTTCTACCTGATCGCAATAAGTTTCGATAGCTGATGAGGCGCAGGCATCTAAGATTAGGCTTTTACTTAAGTTGGTCCTAGCATAGAAAGCTATCTTCATATCTACTTCAAGGCCTAGTGATGCAGCCATTAAGGCACATTTATCTGACTTGGCAAGATGATTAGCTATATCCTTGCTTTCCATATGAAGTATGGTGTCCTCAAGATGTATAGCCTCATTTTCCCATTCTATATTAAAAATTTTATAGACTGATTTTTTATTTATAAGGCCAGTTAGTTCTTCTATACACTCATCCAAAAGATATTTTGTATTATTATCAATATTTTGTTTATTGTAGCCTAAGTATCTTAAGGCTTCCTTTTTGCATACAATCATGACAAAACCTCCAATTTTTAATATTATATCACAAATTAGCTTTACAATAGTTGAAAGATTGTTATAATCTTAAATAACAATAGGAAAATAGAAAAAATGAGAGGAAGAAA
>JAAYSX010000052.1 GCA_012518255.1 Candidatus Epulonipiscium sp.
TAATTTTTGATATAGATAATACCCTGGTTCCCTACGATGTAGAGGAGCCAACCAAGGAAATTATAGACTATTTTGAAGAATTACAAGAAAAAGGGTTTAAAATTTGTTTATTCTCCAATAATAATAAGGAGAGAGTAATTCGTTTTAACAAAGGATTAAGACTAATTGCTATACACAAGGCTAATAAACCCCTGAAAGGTAAGTTCAAGATAGCTATGGATTTACTAGGAACAGATAAATCTTCAACGGCTATAGTTGGGGACCAAATATTTACAGATGTATATGGTGGTAATAGAACCGGAATTACCACCATTTTGGTTGCACCTGTTAGTGACAAGGATGAATGGATTACTAAGATTAAGCGAGGACTTGAAAGGAGGGTAATTAATGTTTACCAAAGATCAAGTAAAGATTAATAACCTAATATCAGGTACTACTAAGGTTTACGGCATAATAGGTAATCCAGTAACCTTTAGCCTATCTCCTATGATACAGAATACACTTTCAAGTTTCTTGGAGATAGACTCAATTTATCTTCCATTTCCAGTAGAAGATGGGAGGCTATCTAATGCAATAAGAGGGGGGCATGCCCTTAATATCCAGGGTTTTAATGTAACCCATCCATATAAGCAAGATGTTATGGGGCATCTTACCTATATAGACCCACTAGCCAAGCAGATAGGTGCAGTAAATACTCTAAAGTATGAAGGTAAAGGCTACAGCGGCTACAATACAGACGCTGATGGCCTTTATACATCTTTAAAACAAAATAATATTAGCCTTGAAGATAAAGAAATTATCGTATTAGGAGCTGGGGGAGCTGCAAGGGCTACCCTTATGATGGCTGCTAAATACGGGGCAAGAAGTATATATATATTAAATCGTACCTTAGACAAGGCTGACTTACTGGCAATAGAAGTCAAAAAGTACTATAATATAAATGTAGAAGTCTTACCACTTGATGAGTGGCATAAGCTTCCAGGAGATTGCATATGTTTCCAAACTACTAGTGTAGGTATGGGCAAGTCTAAGGACAAAGCTCCTATTGATCATGATGATTTTTATAAGAAAATATCTGTAGCAATTGATTTAATTTATAATCCTTTTGAAACACTCTTTCTAAAAAAAGCCAAAAGGCAAGGGTCTTATACAATTAATGGGTTAGGCATGTTATTATATCAGGCAATTAAGGCCTATGAGATATGGAATAATATTGAGCTAACAGATTCTCAGCTAAGGCAAATAGAAGATACAATAGAAAGAAATATACCCATTTAAGTTATAATTCCCTAGGAAAGGGAAAGTATGCTTAAGAATGAAAAAGGATTTACTATTATGGAGTTGGTTCTTATAATTTTACTTACAGCCTTATTTGTGAGCGGAGCCTTATACACCCGTAAGCAAGTAGGTCGCAGGCAGCTCTATAGTACAGCTAGAGATATACAAACCTTAATAAGAGTGGCACAGGACGGGGCTTATGGGGAGCAGAATGTACATGGTATTAATTTCTATCCCAATAGCCAGGAGTGTGTTCATATAAGGAATTACCGGATTGTTAAAGAGATTAAAATCCCAAACACAATCAAAATGGAGCCCACAAGCTTTCCAAACAATAAACTTAGGTTTTCTAGTAAGCTTAGCCCAAGTAGGGGTGGAACAATCAAATTATGCTCAAGGAGTCACGAAGTGAGAATTACTGTCTTGCCGGTAACGGGGAGGGTAAAGATATATCCCATACAAAGAAAGAGGGGGAACTAAATGTACAAGCTCAAAAATTATATGGAAATATTAGTAGACCAAATGTATGACGAGGCAACACAGGATATGGATATTTGCAAGTGTCCAAGGTGTGTCCTAGATGTTAAGGCTATAGCTCTTAATACGCTAAAGCCTAGGTATATAGTTGCAGATGAAAACTATCTTTATGTAAAGATTAGTATGATGCAGCAACAATATAAGGCTGATATTATATCAGCTATTACCAAAGGAACTATGATTGTAAGTGAAGAACCTCGCCATGATTAGTAATATTACACTTATAGGATTTATGGGCTCGGGTAAAACAACAGTAGGCAAACTACTTGCTAGCATTTTAGCCTATAACTTTATAGATACAGATGACCTAATAGAAAGCAAAGAAGGTATATCAATATCTGAGATTTTTAAGACAAGGGGAGAAGAGCATTTTAGGCAACTAGAAAGCTCTACCCTTAATCATGTTATTACCCTTAAAAATAGCGTTATATCAACAGGCGGAGGCATAGTAACTATAGATAGGAATATGGAAATCCTAAAGGATGCCAATGTTATTTATTTAGAGGCAACAGCTAGGCAAATTTATAATAATATAAAGCATGATAGGTCAAGGCCCCTACTTGAGGGAGATGATATGTATAGCAAGATTAATGAAATTCTAGATACTAGAAGATCCCTTTATGAAGGTGCTGCTGATCATATAATACAAGTAGATGGTAAGACGCCAGAAGAGATTGCCAGCCTGATATTAAGGAGGATGTAATGAGAAAGCTTGCCTTAATTCATGGACCCAACCTTAATTTCCTAGGAATTAGGAATAAAGAGGTTTATGGTCAAGATACATTTGAAAGCATAAATCAAGAAATAGGAAAAGAAGCTTTAGAATATAATTTCGACTTAGAAATTTTCCAGTCTAACCACGAAGGGGAGATTATAGATTTTTTACAATCCTGTTATGGTAGGGTGGATGGCATTATAATCAACCCAGGAGCCTTTACCCACTATAGCTACGCAATAAGGGATGCTATTGAAAGTATTAGCATACCTACTATTGAAGTCCACCTATCTAATATTAACAATAGGGAGGAGTTTAGGAAAACTTCCTTTATTGCCCCTGTCTGTATAGGGCAAATATGTGGCTTTGGAAAGTATAGTTATATTCTTGGAATAAAAGCATTAGATGATTATCTACAAAATATAAAACATAGCTAAGGGGTTATAAGATGAATCAAAGAACTAGAAATTTACTTAATTTACTTAAAGATGAAGAAGTAGGGGCAATGATTGTTGTTAACCCCTCTAATAGAAGGTACCTAAGCAACTTTACAGGTTCAGCTGGCCTTCTTTATATTTCAGAGAAGACCCAGGCCCTTTTAACTGACTTCCGCTATATAGAACAAGCAAGTAGCCAGTGCCCAGACTTTGAAATCCTAAACCACCAGTCCAAGGGTATGGTAGGCCTTCTTAAGGAGCTTATGGACAAGGATCAAGTTAAGAAGGTAGCTATTGAAAGTGATAGCGTTACTTACACCCAGTATCTAGGATATGAGGCAGGCTTTGATGATATAGAAATTAAAGGTACCCAATCCCTTGTAGAAAGACTAAGAGAGGTCAAGGATGCTGATGAGATTAACAATATAAGAAGGGCAGAGGCGATTGGTGATATAGCCTTTACCCATATTATAAGTTTTATTAAAGATAGGTATCAAGATGGGGTTACCGAAAATGAAATAGCACTAGAGCTAGAAACTACTATGAGGAAGCACGGTGCATCTGGAACATCATTTAGCTCAATTGTAGCATCTGGAGCTAAGTCTTCACTTCCCCATGCAGTGCCAGGAGATAAGATTCTAGAAAATGGGGACTTTGTAGTTATGGACTTTGGCTGCATTTATAATGGCTACTGCTCAGATATGACAAGAACAATAGTTGTAGGAGAGCCAAGTGATAAGCACTTAGATATTTACAACACAGTGCTACTGGCTAATGAAGAAGCCATAAAGGCCATAAAACCTGGTAAAACAGGTAAGGAGATAGATGATGTAGCTAGGAAGATTATTGCTGATAAAGGCTACGGGGATTACTTTGGCCATGGACTTGGTCATTCAGTAGGCCTTGATATACATGAGGAGCCAAGGCTTTCACCAACTGGAGATAGCAAGCTTGAAGTTGGCATGGCTGTTACAGTGGAACCAGGTATTTATATACCTGATTTTGGCGGAGTACGCATAGAAGATTTAGTTGTTGTTAGGGAAGACGGTATAGAGAACCTAACATTTTCACCTAAGGAACTAATAGTGATTGGATAGATATTGTATAAGTTGGTGTTTTAGTATAAAATGTAAATGTACTAGAAAATATTTAGGAGGTAGAGATATGGTTTCAGCAGGAAGTTTTAGGAATGGGCTTACTATAGAATATAAAGGAGATCTTTATCAGATTATAGAGTTCCAACACGTTAAACCAGGTAAAGGAGCAGCTTTTGTTCGCTGCAAGTTAAAAAATATTGTTACAGGTACTACTATTGAAGAGACATTTCGTCCAAGCGAAAAGTTACCTAGAGCACATATAGATCGTAAAGATATGCAGTACTTATACAGTGATGGGGATATGTATCACTTTATGGATGCAGAAACATATGATCAGGTTGCTGTTGATGGTTCAATGCTAGGAAGCAACTTTAAGTTTGTTAAAGAAAACCAAACAGTTAAGGTTCTATCCCACGAAGGCAACATATTTGGGATTGAACTTCCAAATATAGTTGAACTTGAAGTTACAGAGACAGAACCAGGATTTAAAGGAGATACTTCATCAGGAGGGACAAAACCAGCAGTAGTAGAAACAGGAGCTAATGTTATGGTTCCACTCTTTATAGATATAGGTGAAGTTATAAAAATAGAAACAGAAACAGGAGACTACTTAGGTAGAGCATAAGACCAAAGGGATATACGAAAGTATATCCCTTTTTTTGTGTTCTAAAATAGGACATCCCTTCATACATATATGAATATAAGAAAATACTAAAGGAGAAATACTATGTATATTAAAGAAAGCATAACAAATTCGCTAGGCCATAGGCTAAAAGGGATTTTTTCAAAGGTTGAAAAAGAAGACTTTCATAAAATCTACGAAATTAGGATTAGGACCAACCAGCCAATTATTATATATAAAGAGAGTGGGGAGTGTTTTATAAGATCTAATGGCCAGTACACCCTAGATAGGAAAAAGGCAGTTATAGCAAGGGATGAAGATATAAAAAACACCCTTGAAATGATGAGTAATTATTCTATGTACGCCTTTGAAGAAGAACTTAGGCAAGGCTATATAACCATAGAAGGTGGTCATAGGGTAGGAATTGTAGGCAAGGTTATTGTTGAGAATAATACTATTAAATCCATTAGATATGTGGGAGCCATGAATATTAGGCTTGCCCATGAAATTGTTGGGGCAGCAGATAAGATAATGCCCTATATATATAAGGATAATGCCAGCATCTATCATACACTTTTAGTTTCACCACCTAAGTGTGGCAAAACTACTATACTTAGGGATTTAATTCGCCAAATAAGCGAGGGGTCTGCCCTAAAGCAGGGCCAAACTGTGGGAGTTGTAGATGAAAGGTCTGAAATAGGAGGCTCCTATATGGGGATTCCTCAAAATGATATAGGGCCAAGAACAGATTTACTAGATGGCTGTAGCAAGGTGGATGGGATGCTAATGCTCCTTAGGTCAATGTCACCCCAGGTTATTGCAGTAGACGAAATTGGCAAAAAAGAGGACCTATATGCTATTGAGGAAGTTTTAAATGCTGGTGTAAAAATAGTGTCTACTGTCCACGGAACTAATCTTGATGATATTATGAAAAAACCTGTTTTAAAAGAAATGATTGAAAAAGAGTTCTTTCAAAGAATTATTTGCATATCATTTAGAAGGGGGCCTGGAACTATAGAGGAGATTTTGGATGGATCTAGCTTGAAGGATTGTAAAGTCGTATCCTAGGAGGAGAAAATGTTAATAAAGTCTATAGGAATGGCCTGTATTTTAATAGGGGCAACAACATTAGGTTGGTGTATAGACCGGATACAGCTATACCGTATAGAAGATCTTGAAGGTATAAGGAGCATCTTATATATGCTACATAGTGAGGTTAATTATTCCATAACACCACTACCTACTGCCCTAAGGGAAATTATAGATAAATCTAACAGCCGGGTTAATTGTATATTTACTAGGCTTCTTAGCCTTATAGAAGACAAGACCAGTGAAAGCATTACTGTCCTTTGGGAAAAAGCAGTAAAAAGTGAACTTCCTAAAACCTATCTAGAGGAAGAAGATAAAAAAACCTACTATCCTTTGGACAAACCCTTGGATACTTGGACAAGGAGATGCAGAAGAAAAACATAGAGATTACTATAGGACACATAGAAAAACAGATTGCAAGATTAGAAAAAAAACATGATAAGAGTGGCCATTTATATAGGAGTTTAGGAATTTTAGGAGGCTCTTTATTATGTATCTTGCTTTTTTAGAAAGGATGAAAACCCATGGATGCTATGATCATTTTCAAGATTGCCGGTATTGGGCTTATGGTTTCAATATTAAATATTGTTTTAAAGAAGTGTGGCCGTGATGAAGAAGCTTTTTTTGTAAGCCTGGCAGGCACAATAATTGTGTTTTTATGGCTTGCTCAGTATATTAGCCAGTTCTTTGATGTTATAAAAACCTTGTTTATGTTCTAGGAGTGATAAAGGTGGAAATCGTACAAATCATGAGTATAGGAATTATAGCAACTATATTATCACTAACAGTAGGTAAACAAAATTCTACCTGGAGTTTTTACATAAGACTTGCTACATCCCTAATAATAATGTTCTTTATAATATCTCAATTAGCTGGTGTCTTAAGTATAGCAAGCCACTTAGGAGAAAGGGCTAGTATAAACACACCATATCTTAATATAATCTTTAAGATTATTGGAATATCCTATGTATCTGAGTTTGGTGGCCAGCTATGTAGTGATGCAGGGGAAAGTGCCATAGCATCTAAAATAGAATTTGCTGGCAAGGTAATGATACTTGCAACATCAGCACCGGTTATATTGGCACTTATGGATTTAATTACAAATATGCTTACGTAAGGTAGGTAGATAAATGAAAGTTTTTAAGAAGAAACTAAGGTTAATAATTATAATTATCTTTGTATTTTTACTTGCTAGGTCTAAAGTCTTTGCAGATCAGGCAATGGATAGCGTTTTAAATAGGCAGATTGACTTACTTGATTTATCCGAGACAGAAAAGGCCATAGAAAATGCAAAAAGGGAAGGCGCAGGCCCATATTTACAAGAATTTTCCCTAAAAGAAGCCATGATAAATTCCATAAAGGGTGAGGAGCTTATAACACCACTAAGTATATTTAAGGGACTTGCAAATATGGTGTTCGGGGAGATAAATGAGTACCTGAATCTAATGGGAAGGCTAATAATCATTGCCATATTTTCTACTATGTTATCAACCCTTGGGACATCCTTTAATAGTAAATCAACATCGGAGGTGGCCTTCTATGTATGCTACATTGTCCTAATTATAGTCCTAGCAGAGTCATTTATGATTTCTATGAATATAGCAAGAAATACCATAGATCATATGTCCCTAACTATGAAGGCTTCCATACCTGTAATGATTACCTTATTAGTATCTACTGGTAATGCAGCAAGTGGTGGCATATTCCAGCCCCTAGTCTTTGCAACAATACAAATTGGCTCAGAGATTATCAAAAATGCTGTGCTACCTTTAGTTTTTTTGTTTCAGTCCTTCAAATAGTAACTAATATAAGTGAGGACTTTAAGATAGATTCCCTTGTGGAACTGGCCTATTCAACTATTAAGTGGATCCTAAGAGGCCTGGTTACAGTATTTGTAGGGGTGATGGGCCTACACGGCCTTACAACGCCCTTTGTTGATGGGACTATAAATAAGGCGGCCAAAAGTATGACATCAGCCTTTGTGCCTGTTGTGGGTGAGGCATTAAGCGGGACTGTGGACCTGGTAATGAACTGCGGGGTAATAGTTAAAAACTCCTATACAGTTGGAGTAATTATAGCCTTATTACTTATATGTGCCATTCCCCTAATCAAGGTATTTCTTTGTATGGCAGTATATCAGATTACAGCTGCAATTATAGAGCCTATATCAGATAAAAGAATTGCAAACTGCCTTGAAGGTATGGGAAGAGCCACAGGTTACCTTCTTGGAACCTTAACAACAGTTATGGTCTTATTTATATTAAATATGTTAATCCTAGTTGGTGTAAGTAATATTACAGCTATGATGAGATAGGAGATTAGTATGACATATACGGTAGGAAAATATATACAAAGCATTGCCATGGTTATCATATTTACAACCTTTGTAAACCTAATAATGCCAGGTGGGGAGTTTCAAAAATATATTAAGATTGTCCTAGGTCTTATTGTAATTATAACCATCCTGGCACCAATTAATACAATAGCATTCAAAAACAGGCCTAATTATACCGATTTTTTAAAAAAGTACGAAATAGGCATAGAGAATTCTACTGCCATGCTTGGAAATGAAATATATTTTGAAGCCCAGCAGGAGATTATACTGGATAGCTATAAGGAAAGATTAAAGATCCAGATGATAGATATTATTGAAAAAGCTAATAAGGTAAAAGTTATAGACCTAGAAATAGGACTTAATGACAATCAGGCTAGCCAGGAATTTGGGGAACTTACCTGGCTTAATATAGTAGTGGAGGAAATAGAAGAGCTAAGTAATAAAAAGATTAAAATTCCCAAAGTAAGGGTAGGAAACAAGCCTATGAAGGGGGAAGAAGGAGAAGGAAGTGAAGGAGAAATTGAAAAAAACATAAAAAGTTCCTTAATTGACTTCTATAATTTGTCCCAGGTTAATATAAATATTACAGTACAAAAGAATTCCTAGAAAGGGGTAGGTGATAATGCTAGGCAAAATACTCTCTGATGAGAAAAGAGACAAAAAAACCATATACAAGGTAATAGGGGTATTAGCACTGGGGGTAATGCTTCTTATTATAAGTAGTATGTTTAAGGATCTAGGCCAGCCTATTGTAGATGAGGGATTAGTAAATGATGAAAGAAAAGATCCTAATCTGGCTGATGACAATATGGAAAAGGAAGTTATAGAATCCTACGAGGTCCAAATGGAAAAAAGGCTAGTAGAAATCTTGCAGAAGATGTACGGAGTTGGTGAGGTGGAGGTTATGGTAACGACTACATATGGAAGGGAAATTATTCTGGCTGAAGACATAACAAGCAGCAGCTCATCAACTACAGAAGAAGATACAGAAGGAGGAAGCAGGAAGGTAACAAGCTATGATGATCAAAGCAAGGTAGTTATGAAAAATGATCATAGTAGCACAGGTAATGAACCCATTGTTATTAAAGAAAAACAACCAGAAATACAGGGGGTTCTAGTTATTGCACAAGGGGCAGGTAATAGCAGTGTTAAGCAGTCCATAACTGAGGCAGCTCAGACATTACTTGGAATCCCAGCACATAGAGTAACAGTTCATCAGTTGCAAACGCTGAAAAATTATAAGGGGGAATAAATATGTTTGTTTTTAAGAGAAATCAAATCATTATAACAGCACTAGTATTTATGGTTTCAATCGCGGCATACTTAAATTTTACAGATAAGAGAAATGCAGTTCAGCCAACATTTGATGATGATGGAGATAGAATTGCAGAAGGCAGCATGGTAGATGAAATAGATGATGATTTTTTTACAAGCTATGAATTTGACGATATCAGCACCTTACCACCGGACTTTGATTTGGATATGGATGAAATTGCAGAAGGTGAAGATATGATGGATGAGGAGAACATTGTAATGTCCCTGCAAGACAAGATGCTAGCAGAGAACCAAAAAGCTAAATCACCATCAAAATCTAATAATAAAGATGAAGTGGTCCTTGTAAATAAAAGCCATGATCTTGACTACTTTGTAGAAGCTAAAATGGACAGGGAGCAAAAAAGAGCTGAGCAGATAGAAATGTTATCAGAGTGCATAAACAACGAAACCCTAGATAAAGACTCTAAATCTGATGCAGCTAGCAACCTGATAACCCTTCAAGAACGTATAGAAAAAGAAAGCTCCATAGAATCCCTTCTTAAAGCCAAAGGCTTCAAAGAAGTGTTTGTAAGAATTAGCGATGATGATGTAGACATAATTATAAATAAGGAAAAAATCGAAGATGCAGATATAGCTCAAATTGAAGACATTGTAAGAAGAAAGACAGGATATTCAACTAGCCAAATTAAGATAAGCCCGCTCAAGTAATACTTTAAGGATCCTTTTTAAGGATCCTTTTTTTAGGGGGACAGTTCACAAGTAATTACAGTTTTAAACTAGCAATACTTGTGAACTGTCCCCCTTTAGGTATATAATTAAACTGGTGATGCAGATGAAAAAAAGAATATACAAGCTAGCTGGTGTTGTTATAGGATTAGCCCTAACATCGGTGATAATAATTGGGAGTTTTATAATAATAGAAGGCAAGAAGACATATACTGAAGAGGTGGATTATTTAATTGTCTTAGGTGCTAGGTTATATGGTGATGTACCCTCACCTTCCTTACTTGAAAGGCTTAAGGTGGCTCATACATATTTAGAGGAGCATGAGGATGCAAAGGTAGTGGTGTCTGGTGGCCAGGGTAGTAATGAACTTGTTTCCGAAGCCTATGCTATGAGAAAATACCTGGTGGATAATGGTATAAGTGAAGATAGAATTATACTAGAGGATAGATCAACTAGTACATTTGAAAATTTAAGTTATAGCCTAGATAAAATAAGGGAAACAGATGAAAGAGAGGGCCTAAAAATATTAATAGCTAGCAATAGTTATCATATATTTAGGTCAAAGCTTATAGCAGGTAGATTAGGCGCTGAGGCATATGGCCTTCCTGCTCCAATTCCCCAGTCAGTTATTATAAAATCATATGCTAGAGAGTACCTGGCTGTTATAAAATCACTTATATTTGATAGGTAATATTTAATTTGTTAACTATCCCCAGTCATGGTATAATATAATAATATTCATGATATATGAGAAATTAGGAGGAGTTTAAATGGACGATAAAAATGTAATTATGATGGATGCAACTGATGATGTAGGCCAGGTTAAAATTGCTGATGATGTTATAGCTATTATTGCTGAAATTGCAGCTATAGAGGTAGAAGGTGTAGCTGGCATGGGCGGAACCTTAACATCAGATATTATGCAAACCCTATCAAGAAAAAGAACCCCAAAGGGTGTTAAAGTTGAACTAGATGAAGGCAGAGTAATGTTAGAGATGGGGCTTATAATAAACTATGGTGCCAAGATACCTCAGGTAACCCGTGAAGTTCAAGAAAAGGTTAAAAGCTCAATTGAATTAATGACAGGACTTGAAATCATATCTATTAATATTCATATTTTAGGAATACATTTTGATAAAGAGATTAATAATAAAGATCAAGAACTTGAATTAGAGGACTAACCCTTACCTAGGGTTAGTTTCTCTAATTTTTAAGGAGGGTAGCAGTGAGTAGACGGGAAGCTAGAGAGCACATAATGAAACTTTTGTTTCAAACAGAATTTATGGAAGAAGATGAATATGACCAGCTTGCTGATTATTATTTAGAAAGATTCCAAATAGGAGATAAATATCAGGATTTTATACTAGGTGAGTATAGGGGTACTATAGCAAACCAGGATAAGATTGATGAGATTATAGAAAGCCATTCAAGGAACTGGAAGACTAGCCGTATGGCTAAGCTTGACCTTACTATATTACGTTTAGCAGTATATGAAATGTACTATGAAGAAGATATACCTAATAATGTAGCAATAAATGAAGCTGTTGAACTTGCCAAGAAATACAGTAGCGATAAATCACCTGCATTTATAAATGGCTTACTTGCAAATATTGTAAAGGGGATAGAGGACCAACAATGACAAAAAAGATATTTTCTGTTTCAGATATTAACCTATATGTAAAGAATATGCTAGAAGATGATTATGTCCTAGGCAATGTTTACATTAAGGGAGAAATTTCAAATTTTAACCATCATAGCTCAGGCCATATCTACTTTACCCTCAAGGATGAAGAAGGGGCAGTATCAGCTGTAATGTTTAGAGGCAATGCTAATACCCTTACCTTTAAGCCTAAAGTAGGAATGATGGTAATAGTAAGGGCATCAGTATCCATGTATGTTAAAACAGGTAAATATCAAATATATGTTAGTGAAATGGAAGTATCGGGAAGAGGTACATTGCATGAGGCTTTTGAGCAGCTTAAGGCTA
>JAAYSX010000053.1 GCA_012518255.1 Candidatus Epulonipiscium sp.
ACCGTTCATAAAGATGTAACGGAAAGATTGGAAAAAATAAACCCCAAATTGGCGGCTGAAGCCAGGAAAGTTTTAGAGCAAAACAAGGCTGAAAGGCACCTTCGTGGAGGTTTAGCTACAAAGGAAAAGTACTTAAAGAATTCAAAATAGAGAAAAATAATCTAGGTGGAGGAATGATTTTCCTTCACCTAAAATTATTTTAAAAATATTATTGAAACTTTTTGAAATTTAGCTAAAGATGAAGTATAATGGTAGTAACTAAGTAAAAACAGATTAAAGAATTTATAATAGGGGAATATACATTGTAAGATGTGAATTACTATGCAAAGGAGAATTTTAATATGCTGGGTTTTGGAAAAGACATAGGGATAGATTTAGGGACAGCAATGGTTGCTGTATATATTAAAGGACAAGGTATTGTTCTGCATGAACCATCTGTAGTAGCTGTTAATGAAGAAACAGGAGAAATACTAGCAGTTGGTGAAGAGGCTAGAAAAATGATAGGAAGAACTCCAGGCTATATTAAAGCTATCCGTCCATTAAGGCAAGGGGTTATATCTGACTATGATATGACAGAGAAAATGTTAAAATATTTTATTCATAAATCAGTAGGAAGAAAATCTGTTAGGCCTCGTATTGCCATATGTGTGCCAAGTGGTGTTACAGAAGTAGAGCGCAAGGCAGTAGAAGATGCAACTAAGCAGGCGGGGGCCCGTAGGGTAGTAATTATAGAAGAACCTATAGCAGCAGCCATAGGTGCAGGTATAGAAATAGAAAGAGCCTGTGGTAGCATGATAGTAGATATTGGAGGAGGAACAACAGATATAGCAGTTATTTCCTTAGGGGGAATAGTAGTTAATTCTTCCTTAAAAATGGCCAGCAATGATTTTGATGATGCAATTGTTAGATATATGCGCAAAAAACATAATATACTTATAGGAGAGCGTACAGCAGAGGAGCTTAAGATAAAGATAGGAACGGCCCATCCAGGTACACCTGCTGAAGCTATGGAAGTAAGAGGGCGAAACTTAATCACAGGATTGCCAAAGAACATAGAGGTTAGATCTGAAGAGATTTTAGAGGCACTTCAAGAACCAGTATCAAATATTATAGAAGCTATACATTCAGTTTTAGAAAGGACGCCACCAGAACTAGCATCAGATATAGCTGATAGAGGGATAGTTATGACTGGTGGGGGATCTAATTTAAATGGGCTAGATAAGTTAATAGCAGAAAAAACAGGAATTGATGTAATAATTTCAGAAGAAGCGGTTTCAGCTGTAGCAGTAGGAACAGGAAGCTATGTGGAATATATGTCTTCTGTAAAAGCTAGGGATGGATGGGATGACAAGGAGGAAATGTATTGATTCGCGGACTTTACACATCGGGAACAGGTATGAAAGCACAGATGAGAAGGATGGATGTGGTTTCAAACAATTTAGCAAACGTGGATACAGCAGGATACAAAAAGGATGAGGCGGTATTGTCGTCTTTTCCAGATATATTGATGACTAGGATAAATGATACAAGAAACAATATAAAAACACCAACACCAATGGGCAATGTAAACCTAGGTACTAAAATAGATGAGATTTATACTAACTTTTCCCAGGGTTCTTTTATTAGGACAGATGAGAAGTTTAATGTGGCCCTTCAAGGTGATGGTTATTTTACAATTAGCACACCAGAAGGTGAAAGGTTTACAAGGGATGGAGGTTTTGTCCTTGGGCCTGATGGTAGATTAATGACTAGCGAAGGTAATTATGTAATGGGGCAAGCTGGAATTATTACCTTGGGCAATGAGTTTTTGGCTGAAGGCGGCGAGGTATTTATAGATGACAATGGAAGAATTATGGTTGGAAATAACCATGTGGACACACTTAGGATAGTTGCATTTGAAGATAATTCTCAGCTACAAAAAATAGGTGATAACCTATATCAATCAAATGCCAATACAATTCCTTTTAATGGCCAGGTGGTTCAAGGATTTATAGAAAGTTCTAATGTAAATCCAGTAGAAGCTATGGTAGACTTAATAACAGTATCAAGGGCTTATGAAGCCAATCAAAAGATCATACAGGTTCATGATGCGCTTATGGGTAAGGCAGTTAATGAAGTAGGTAAAGTTTAATCTTAAAATATAAAATACAAACCATATAATAGGAGGAAATCATTATGATGAGATCATTATGGACATCAGCGTCCGGAATGACATCACAACAACTAAATGTTGATACAATTTCAAACAACTTAGCAAATGTTAACACAAATGGTTATAAAAAAGAAAGTGCAGAGTTTAAATCTCTTTTATACCAGACAATGTCAAGGGCTAGTGCCCCGGCAGTAGGTGGCAATACAAGGCCTGGTAACCTTCAGGTAGGGCACGGGGTAAGACCGGTAGCAGTTAACCGTAATTTTTCTACAGGTATGGTGTTAGAAACAGGTAATTCTACAGACCTAGCAATAGAAGGAAATGGTTTTTTTGCTATTAGTGATAGGGATGAGAGAGAATCCTACACAAAAGATGGAAGCTTCAGGGCGGCTATAACTGATGATGGGGCTGGTTATGTGCTAGTTACATCTGATGGTTATCCAGTACTTACATTAGATGATGAGCCACTTTTTATAGATGAAGATGTTGATGTAAGTAGATTAACAGTTTCCCAGGATGCAATAGTAGGCTATATGGATCCTGAAATAGATGAGTTTATTGAGCTTGGTCAGCTGAAAATTGTGCAATTCCCAAATGTTAATGGCCTAGAGGCTATAGGATCCAACCTATATATAACAACACCTGCATCGGGAGAGCCGCTTATAGAGGCAGATGATGAAGTAACAAGTAGGAGTACAATTAGACAATATTTCCTAGAAGGATCCAACGTTCAAGTAGCAGAAGAAATGGTAAAATTAATTGTAGCCCAGCGTGCTTATGAGCTAAACTCAACAGCAATTAGAACAGCGGATTCTATGCTACAAGAAGCTAATCAGTTAAAGAGAAGCTAAGATTTAAACCCTTTTAAACTCCAATGAGGTGAAAAAGTTGAAAATACAAAATAATATTAGTATGATGCAAGGGCAGGATATCTTAAAAATTCATAAGGAAGATAATGCTGATACATCCTTCGAACAGCTCTTAGAAAATGCTAAGGTAAGCCAGGATGATGAAAAATTAAAGGAAGCATGTAGGGAGATGGAGGCCTATTTCATTCAGCACATGTTTAAAACAATGAGGGCCTCAACCCAGCTTGGTGAAGGAATAATCCCCAAGGGGCATCACGAAGAAATATTTGAAGACATGTTAATTGAAGAGCAAAGCAAAGAAGCTACCAAGGCTGGCGGAATTGGACTAGCAGATATGTTATATAGGCAGTTGTCTAGAGAGAATGAAGCCAAAATGAAAACACCTCTGGAATAATCCCAGGGGTGTTTCATATATTAGCCAAATATAGGACTACTTTATGCTCAAAATGTATATAATTCAAATAGATGTAAATAATTAAAAGTATAGGTGGTTCAAATGTTAGATTTCATTCCAGTAACTCTTAGAATTATTATATTATCTGCTGTACCAGTACTAGAGCAGAAGGCATCTATTCCTATAGGTGTTATTGCAGGACTCCCAATATGGGAAGTATATATATTAACACTAATAGGGGCGACTATCCCATCACCCTTTATTTTATGGTTTATTGAACATATATTTATGTTTTTAAGGCGTTTTCCTGTTATGGAGAAAATAATTACATATTTCGAGAGAAAAACTCGGGGTAAAAGCGGTAATATAGAAAAATATAAATTGGCAGGGCTTTTTATTTTTGTAGCTATACCCTTGCCAGGAACAGGCGTGTGGACTGGATCATTAGCGGCGGTACTATTAGGATTGAATAAAAAAAGTGCAGTAATGACTGTGTTTGCCGGCGCGGCAGTATGTGGACTATTAATACTAGCTTTTACAAGTGGTGTGGGATTATTAATTCAGTAGGAATTAATAAGATTTCAAAAGGAAAATTGACAAAAAACACAGATAAAGATATAATATCTTTATAAAATTTAATATCTTATCAAGAGAGGTGGAGGGACAAGGCCCTATGAAACCCAGCAACCAGCAAAAGCAATGGTGCTAATTCCCCGAATAGTATATTGGTATTCGGAAGATGAGTGGTACAATGGAATTATAATAGAACCTTAGGGTTCTTTTATTTTTGAAATTGTTCCTCCTCATGAAAATAAACAAGTGATAAAATAGGAGGAAAATATGTCCAAAAGATTATTTACATCGGAATCAATAACAGAGGGACACCCAGACAAAATAGCAGATAAAATTTCAGATTCTGTTCTTGATGCTATCTTAGCCCAGGACCCTAACGCAAGGGTGGCGTGTGAAACAGCAATAACAACAGGCCTTATTTTAGTAATGGGAGAAATAACAACAGATTGTTATGTTGATATAAACAAGATCGCAAGGGGGACGGTTAACAAAATAGGCTACAATAATGCGGAATTTGGATTTGATGGGAATACATGTGGTGTAATTGTGTCTATAGATGAACAGTCACCAGATATTGCCTTAGGTGTAGATGGAGATGAAAAAGCTAAAAAGGCACAAGGAAGCAAACTTACAGATGATGAAATTGAGGCCGCAGGAGCAGGTGACCAAGGGATGATGTTTGGTTATGCATGTGATGAAACAGAAGAACTTATGCCTATGCCGATTTCATTATCACATAAACTTACACAAAGACTTACAAAAGTACGCAAAGATGGAATATTAGACTATCTTCGCCCAGATGGTAAATCTCAGGTAACAGTAGAATACCGTGATGATGTACCAGTAAGAATAGATACAGTAGTAGTATCAAGCCAGCATGCTTCAGAAATAGAACATGAGCAAATTTATAAAGACATAATGGAACATGTAATTAAACCAACATTACCAGCAGAACTTTTAGATGAAGAAACAAAATACTTTATCAATCCAACAGGCCGTTTTGTAATAGGTGGCCCTAATGGGGATTCAGGCTTAACAGGCCGCAAAATAATAGCCGATACCTACGGGGGGTATGCAAGCCACGGAGGCGGAGCATTTTCAGGAAAAGACCCAACAAAAGTAGATAGATCAGCAGCCTATGCAGCCCGTTATGTAGCAAAAAATATTGTAGCAGCTAAGATTGCTAAAAAATGCGAAATAGAATTAGCATATGCAATTGGTGTTGCAAGACCAGTATCCGTATTAGTAAACACATACGGAACAGGAATAATACCAGATGAGCAGCTAGTAGAAGTTGTTAATGAACACTTTGACCTAAGACCAGCAGCTATTATAGAAATGCTAGACCTACGCAAACCAATATATGAGCAGACGGCAGCATATGGACACTTCGGAAGAAATGACGTCGATTTGCCATGGGAAAGAACCGACAAGGTTGAAGAACTTTTGGGGACGGTTAACAAATTAAGATAGATATTAGTAAAGCTAGAGGATACCAGCCTCTAGCTTTTTTAATCTAAAAAAGGTTGGCTAAGAAAGCCGGGGAAGCCGGGGGACGGTTAACAAATTATATCAAGGTATAAAAGTAAATAACTTGGCAATACTCTTAAAAAGATAATTTTAAATAAGGAGAGATATATATGCCAAGGGTGGCCAGAGTTAAAACAGAGGATAAGTCTTATCATATTATGGTAAGGAGTATAAAAGAATTAGATCTATTTAAGGAGCCAGGAGATAAAATCAAATATTTTGAACTAATAAAGAAAAGTCAACTAAAATATGGATTTAAGATATATGCCTATTGCCTTATGAATAATCATGGGCATCTAATACTAGACCCAGTAGGTGCTGACATATCAAAGATTATGCATGGGATAAACTTTTCCTATGCCCGTTATTTTAATAAGAAATACGATAGGTATGGACATGTGTTTCAGGATAGATTTAAGAGTAAAATTGTCGATACAGATAGATATATGATAACGTTATCCGCATATATCCATAACAATCCCAAAGATATAGTAGGATATGAAAAAAATGTAGAAGACTATCCATTTTCAAGTTACAAGGAATATATAAACGGAAGTGATACCTTTGGTGTTTTGTCAAAGGATTTTTTAGAAAATCTAATTGGTTTTAAAAGAGAAGAAAATAAAAACAAATATTCGGAATTAGTCAGGGAGAGTATAAGTGAGGAAGTAGAAAGCGAAATAGAATTCGTAAATCCAGAAACAGAATATTTAAGTCATAAGGAAATTATTGCAAGGCGCAAGAAACCTAAGGAAATTATAGAATATGTGGCCAGATTATTGGATCAAAGCCCCAGCGACATTCATGTTAAATATAAGCATAGATGTACAAAAATAAGGGCATTGAGCTGCTTTTTAATGAGTTCATTGTGTGATATTACTCAAAGGGAAATATGCGAAATAATAGGTAATATAAGCCAATCTGGAGTGTCATATTTGGCATCTAGGGGACTAGAGATTATATCAGACGATAGAAGTATAATGGAAAACTTACTTACATCTTAGGTGGATTTTATTTACCTGTGATATAATTTTAATGTAGAATTTAATACGTTCACCCACCTTTTTTGTGGTGCAAAAAATTAAAAAGTATAGAGAAAAAGTAAAGGTTCATCCGAATAATAGGATGAATTTTTTTATGTTAAGATTTTGACTGTATCTTTTTGTTAACCGCCCCCCACTTGTTAACAACA
>JAAYSX010000054.1 GCA_012518255.1 Candidatus Epulonipiscium sp.
AATTGACTAAAACCCACACATGACATATAATTATAAGGATAACTATATTCTCATAGTATACACAGATAAGGGTGGATTATATGATAAAAAGCATGACAGGTTACGGTAGAGGAGAATATATAGAAGGAGATAGGCAGGCCATAGTTGAGATAAGCTCAGTTAACAATAGGTATTTAGATACCAATATACGCATGCCCAGATCAATAGCTTATTTTGAAGAAGATATTCGTAAATACGTACAAAAACATGTGGCACGGGGTAAACTAGATATATATATAACCTACAGTAGCCAAGACGAGGATGATGTTAGCATAAGTGTTAACGAAAGCTTATGTAAGAAATATGTAAGTACACTTAGGGAAGTTCAGGATAAATATGATCTAATAGATGATATTTCTACCATGAATATTACAAGTTTACCAGATGTTTTATTAATTGAAAAGGATCAAACCGATAAGGATAAAATCTGGGAAATCGTAAGCAAGGCCCTTGAAGAGGCTGTTAGCTCCCTAAATGATATGCGTAGTAGCGAAGGTAGAATGTTAAAAGCTGATTTAATCTTAAAAACCCAAAATATATTTACTATAATAGACGACATTAATGACAGATGCCCTTTAATAGTAGATAGGTATAAACAAAAACTATATAAGAAGATCTTAGAGACACTAGATAGTTTAGAAGTTGAAGTTGAGGAAAGTAGGGTACTTACAGAGGTAGCCATATTTTCGGACCGTACAAGTATTGATGAAGAGCTTACTAGACTAAGAAGCCATATAACCCAGCTTAATGGTATTTTAAATGAAGGCGGGGTAGTTGGCAGAAAACTAGATTTTTTATTACAAGAAATAAATAGGGAAAGTAATACTATAGGCTCTAAGGCTTCAGATGAATTAACTACAAAATATGTAATTGAGCTAAAGAGCGAAATCGAAAAGATTAGAGAGCAAGTCCAAAATATTGAGTAAAGCGAGAGAAATATATGAGTTTAGGTTTCATTAATATAGGCTATGGTAATATTGTAGCCACAGATAAAATAATATCAATTGTAAATCCAGAGTCAGCCCCTATAAAGAGGCTTATAAATGATGCCAGGGAAAGGGAATATTTAATAGATGCAACCCATGGTAGGAAGACTAGGGGAGTTATTGTAACAAACAGCAATCATGTAATATTATCAGCCCTGCAGCCAGAAACAATGGTGCAGCGTTTAGCAAATAAAGAAGAAGTGTTATAATAAGGAGAGTAAGATGAACAAAGAAGGATTAAAAATTGTAATTTCTGGTCCATCAGGTTCCGGTAAGGGTACAATTGTAAATAAACTTATAGAAAATGAGAATTCAATTGTTTCCATATCTGCTACAACAAGGAAGCCAAGAGTTGGAGAAGTTGATGGCAAGCATTACTTTTTTAGATCAAAAGAAGACTTTGAGGAAATGATAAGGAATAATGAGCTATTAGAGTATGCAAGATTTTGTGATAACTACTATGGAACCCCAAAGAAATTTGTAGAAGATACAACAGCAAGTGGCAAGAATATTATTCTAGAAATTGAGGTAGAAGGGGCCCTTCAGGTTAAGGAGATTTATCCAGAGGCTGTATTTATATTCGTTATACCGCCAAGTTTAGAAGAACTTAGGCAAAGGCTGATAGATAGGCAGACAGAAACCATTGATGTAATTGATAAAAGGTTAAGCAGGGCTAAGGAAGAGCTACCCTACTACAAGGAATATGACTATCTAGTTGTAAATGATGATATAGATAGTGCAGTTACAAGTATAGAAAATATTATAAACTGTGAAATGCAAAAATCCAGTAACTTCAAAAAACAAATAGAAAGCATGATTAAGGAGAGATAAATATGTTAGAACCATCATATAGACAAATAATGGAAAAGTTAAACGAAGATGAAGAAGCTCAAGCAGTTAAAAGCAGGTATTCTATTATAATTGCAACTGCTAGAAGGGCAAGACAATTAGTAGACGAAAATGATGAAGAGACCATGCAGGGCAGGAAGCCAATAACTGTTGCCATAGATGAATTGTATACTGGCAAAATGAAAATCAGGGAAAAAAAGAATTAATAGGTAATATTAGTCTAAGGATAGGATGAATATAATGGCGGAAAATTATGCAGAGGTTCTTATGGAGTTTGCTAGGGCCGAGGAAATAGATAGGACCTTTACCTACAGGATTCCAGAGGAATTAAAGGATTTACTAGAAGTAGGGATGAGGGTCCGTGTTCCATTTGGTAGGGGCAATAGAACCAAGGAAGGATATATAATATCATTTACAAATTCCATAGACTTTCCCCCAAGTAAGATTAAATTTATATATTCTATCATTGATGATTTCCCAGTTTTTACACCAGCTGCTCTAGATCTTGCCTACTATATGCAAGATAGGTACGGAACTACCCTAGCTGCAGCCCTGGATATAATGCTTCCTCCAGGAAGTAAGGGAAATAAGATTGCCCTCAATAGAAAAAAGACTAACTATATAAAATTAATAAAACCCAAAGAGGAAGTCATAGATTATATGACCTCCATAAAGAACAATAAAACCTTAAAAAACCAATACAATATCTTAACAATACTTCTTGATATAGGCGAGGCGCCTATTAATGAACTTATGGAAGAATTGCAAATTACAAGGTCTTCCTTTAATAGTTTAAGCAAGAAGGGTATTACTAAGATATATACAAAATTAGAAGAATATAAGGCAAAAAAGGATTTTGCAATAACAGAAACAGGCTATCTACTAAATAGAGAGCAGGAAGATGCCCTAGATATGCTTAATAAATCCTTTAATAAAAAAACTCATGAAACCTTTCTTTTGCATGGTATAACTGGAAGTGGTAAGACAGAGATTTTCCTGCAATTTATAGAAAACATTGTTGACGAAGGCTACCAGGCTATTGTACTTGTTCCGGAAATATCCCTTACACCCCAAACAGTAGGACGTTTTAGAAGGCGTTTTGGCAATAAGGTAGGTATTACCCATAGTAGGCTTAGCCCTAGGGAACGTATGGACCAGTGGGTCCTAGCTAAGGAAGGCAAAATATCAATAATGATTGGGCCAAGGAGTGCAGTGTTTACACCCTTTAAGAACTTAAAGGCAATAGTTATTGATGAGGAACATGAAACAACCTATAAATCAGACACTACACCTAAATACCAAACCAAGGAAGTTGCTAAATTTAGGATGGAGCAGGAAAATGGTCTTTTGCTTCTTGCTTCGGCTACTCCAGATTTAGAAAGCTATTATAAGGCAAGTGTTGATGAGTATAAGTTACTTGAGCTTACAAGTAGGGTGTATGATAGACCCTTGCCCCAAATTGAGTTTGTTGATATGAGGCTTGAGCTTACAACAGGTAATAAATATGTATTTAGTAGTAAACTTCATGAAGAAATCCAGAAAACCATAGATAAAAATGAGCAGGTTATGTTATTCTTAAATAGGAGGGGGCACTCAACCTTTGTAAGCTGTAGAAGTTGCGGTTATGCCATAAAGTGTGATCATTGTAATATTACAATGACCTACCACCTAGGCAGGAACAAGCTAATGTGTCATTACTGCGGTATGGGTAAGGAAAATCCTAACACCTGTCCATCATGTAAATCTAAATTTATTAGATATTTTGGAGATGGGACCCAAAAGGTGGAAGAGCAAGCAAGGGTGTTTTTCCCTAATGCAAATATTGCTCGTATGGATATGGATACAACTAGGAATAATAAGCATGAAACCATTTTAAAGAACTTTAAGGATGGCAAAATTGATATCCTAGTTGGAACCCAAATGATAGCTAAGGGGCATGACTTTCCCAATGTAACCCTTGTTGGGATTATGGCTGCTGATAATATGCTATATATGCAGGATTTTAGGGCAAGTGAAAGGACTTTTCAGCTTATAACCCAGGTAACGGGTAGGGCAGGTAGGGGGGAAAAACCTGGTAAGGTTCTTATACAAACCTATGACCCTGACCATTACTGCTTACAAATAGCTGCAAAGCAGGATTATCTGGCATTTTATAATGAAGAGATAGAATTGAGAAAACAAATGAAGTACCCACCTTTTAGTCATATTTTTTCTGTATTAATTACTAGTGATAAGGAAGATGAAGTAATTAGATGGGCAAATAGGCTAATGGAGTACTATAAATTTTATAATAAAGAGAAAGACTTTGAATTATACGGACCTATACCAGCGGCAATTTCTAAAATAGCCGATATATATAGATGGAGGATTATTATCAAATCTAGTGACCGTAAAAGATTAAATAATTACGGACTATATTGTATTGATAAGCTTAGGGAACTAGATAAACCATCAACTATTGCAATCCAAAGTGATATAGATCCGGTTATGTTATATTAGGAGGAATGAGATGGCTATTAGGCAGATTAGGATAGATGGAGATCCAATTTTAAGGAAGAAGTCAAAAGAGGTCAAAAAGATAACCCCATCAATTGTAACCTTGCTAGATGATATGAAAGAGACTATGGATTTAGAAGATGGTGTTGGCCTTGCAGCTCCGCAAGTAGGGTCCTTAAGAAGGATTTTTATTGTAGATGTGGGTGAGGGAGTTACTGAGTTTATAAATCCAGAGATTATGGAAAAGGACGGGGAACAGGTAGGACCTGAAGGATGCTTAAGTGTTCCTGGTGAAGCAGGTATAGTTTCAAGAGCTAATTATGTAAAGGTAAAGGCTCTAGATAGGGATGGCAATGAATTTATTATAGAAGCAGAAGAGCTTATGGCTAGGGCTATTTTACATGAATATGACCACTTAGAAGGTGTCCTGTTTATTGACAAAATGGAAGAGATTGAAGAATTTGACCAAGAAGATTAGTTAGGCTTTTAAAGGAGGATAACATATAGTGGATATAGTATTTATGGGTACGCCAGATTTTGCAGTCCCTACACTACAAATGTTAATTGATGAAGAATATAATGTAAAGGCAGTTGTTACCCAGCCAGATAGGCCAAAGGGTAGGGGCAATAAATTAGCCCAGTCGCCAGTTAAACTACTAGCACAGAAGCATGGTATACCAGTCCTGCAACCAGAAAGGATTAGGACTGATAGGGAATTTATAGATAAGCTTAAGGAGATTAACCCAGATTTAATAGTTGTTATTGCATTTGGCCAGATACTACCAAAGGAAGTTCTAGATATTCCTTCATGTGGTTGTGTTAATGTTCATGGATCTTTGTTACCTAAATATAGGGGATCATCACCTATACAAATGGCCATACTTAATGATGAAGAAGTAACAGGGGTTACACTTCAATATATGGATACTGGGATAGATACTGGTGATATTATAAGCAAGACCCAGATGCTCATCCTTCCAGATGAAACAGCAGGTACCCTTCATGATAGAATGATGCATGTGGGGGCAGAAGCTTTAAGGGAGGCCTTACCTACTTTAGGAGGTGGCAGATGTGCCTGTGATCCCCAGTGTGATATTTCGGCAACTTATGCCCCTATGCTTGATAAGCAAATGGGCTTAATTGATTGGAATAAGTGTTCAAGGGAGATTGACTGCCTAATAAGGGGATTAACGCCGTGGCCAAGTGCCTACACCTATTATGACTCCAAAATGCTAAAGATATGGAAAGTAAAAGAGATTGAATATGAGGACGAAACAAAGGAAGCGGGGGAAATTGTTGACCTAATACCTGATCAAGGTATTGTAGTTAAGACACTTGATGGGGCCTTACTTATTGAAGAGCTACAAGCTCAAGGTAAAAGACGTATGAAGGCAAGTGACTACTTAAGGGGCAATGATGTTAAAGTAGGAGAATTTTTAGGAATAAGATAAGAAAGGAAGAATGGTATTATGCCTTTAATGTATGGAATTGATATGGCTTATATAGTCCTAGTATTACCAGCTATGATACTAGCTATGTTTGCACAAACCAAAGTTAAAACAACATTTAATAGATATTCAAGAGTAGGAAATATATCAGGCTATACAGGGGCTGATGTTGCTAAACGTATTATGAATTTAGCAGGGGTTCACGATGTTAGAGTTGAAAGGGTTAGAGGAAATCTTACAGATCATTATGATCCTACCCAAAAGGTTCTAAGATTATCAGATTCTGTATACGATAGTAAGTCAGTAGCAGCTATAGGGGTTGCAGCCCACGAAGTTGGTCATGCTATCCAGCACAACACTGGATATTCATTTTTAAGATTTAGGCATGCAATATTCCCAGTTGCAAACATTGCATCTAGGGCAGCTTTTCCCCTAATAATAATTGGTAGTATATTTAGTGCAGGACAAAATGTAAGTGTACTTTTAAATTTAGGTATAATCTTTTTTGCAATAACAGTTTTGTTTGCCATAATAACATTGCCAGTTGAATTTAATGCATCACGTAGGGCTATGAATATCTTAGATGCAGAAGGTATCCTAGTTGGTGATGAGCTAAATGGAGCAAGCAAGGTTTTAAAAGCAGCAGCACTTACCTATGTGGCATCAGCAGCAGTAGCTATAGGTCAGTTACTAAGATTATTAGTGATATTTGGCGGAAAAAGAGACGATTAATATACATGGTGTTACAATAGTATTATAATTGTAGCACCATTTTCTCATGTAATAGAAAGGAAAGTTATATGTCTAAGAGGTCGGCAAGAGAGATAGTTGTTGATATACTTGAAGAGGTAGATTCTAAGGATGCATATTCTAATATAGTTTTAAATAGGGTACTTAATAGTTACACCAACCTATCTGCGGTAGATAAGGGATTTATTACAGAAGTTACAAATGGAACTATAAAGTATAGCAGAAAGATTGATTATATAATTAATAGCTTTGCCAATACTCCTACTAATAAGATGAAACCCTTTATTAGGAGTGTTTTGCGTATGAGTGTATATCAAATTGTATTTTTAGATAAGGTACCTGATTCAGCTGTATGTAATGAGGCAGTTAAAATAGTCAAAAAACGTAAAATGGGAAAGTTATCAGGATTTGTTAATGGTGTTTTAAGGAATATAGCTAGGAAGCACACAAATATTAGCTATCCTGATAAAAATACTGATCCTGTTGAGTATTTAGGTGTAGTTTATTCTTTCCCAGACTGGATAATAGAGCTATGGCTTAAGGACTACCCTTTTGACCTTGTGGAAAAGTTATGTTTATCACTAAATGAAAGCCCAGAGATTACAATTAGGACAAATAATCTTATTAAATCCAAGGATGATGTTAAAAAACTCCTGAAAGAGGCAAGACTTAATGTAGAGGACGGTAATTTAGCTCCAGAGGCACTTAAGATATACAAAGGGGCATCTGTTTTTAATTTAAAGGGTTTTAAAGATGGATACTTTACAGTTCAGGATGAAAGCTCTATGCTAGTTTCACATATTTTAAACCCACAAAAGGGTGATATGGTATTAGATGTATGCGCAGCGCCAGGTGGTAAGAGTAGCCATATTGCTGAGCTTATGTCTAATCAGGGGACTATTATTAGCGCTGATATATATGAGCATAAGCTAGACCTTATAGAAAGTACTAGCAAAAGAATGGGGCATTCCATAATACAAACAGTTATGCAAGATGCAAGGGTGGAAAATCCAGACTATATAGAAAAATTTGATAGGGTACTTGTAGATGCTCCCTGTTCAGGACTTGGAATTCTTCATAAGAAATCTGATATAAGATGGAATAAGGAATTATCAGATATTAAGAATCTAGTAAAAATCCAGAAAGAAATCTTAAAAGTATCAGCCAAGTATGTAAAGCCAGGGGGGATTATGGTCTATAGCACCTGTACTATATCACATGCGGAAAACCAACAAATGGTAGAGTGGATTTTAGAGAGTCTTGATTTTGAACTAGAAGAGATTAATAGCTATATTCCAAAAGAGCTGCATAATGAAGATTCTAAACAAGGATATATACAGATATTCCCCTTTGACGCTGGTACAGATGGATTTTTTATGGCAAGATTAAGAAAAAGAGGTTAACATGATAAAACATGATATAATGTCAATGACTGTAGAAGAAATAGAGGACTTATTAGAAGATATAGGTGAACAAAAATTTAGGGCAAAGCAAATTTTTGACTGGATTCACTCTAAAGGGGTGCTAGATTACTCAAAGATGACAAATCTTTCAAAGGATCTTAGACAGAAACTTGAAAAGACGGCTAGCTTAACTAAGCCTAAAATACTTGAAAAATATAGGTCAGAGGCTGATAATACGACAAAATACTTGATAGAACTTGGGGATTCTCATATAATAGAAAGTGTTTTAATGAGCCATAAATATGGGAATACAGTTTGTATCTCTTCTCAAATAGGTTGTAGAATGGGCTGTACTTTTTGCGCTTCTACAATAGATGGACTTGTTAGGAACCTAACTCCAGGAGAAATGTTAGCTCAGATTTATTTAATAGAGGAAGATAGTAAGGAAAGAGTTTCAGGTGTTGTAGTAATGGGAAGCGGGGAGCCCCTTGAAGATTTAGATGCTACTCTTAGGTTTATTGAGCTTATCAATGATCCTAGGGGCCTAAATATAGGCCAAAGGCATATCACAGTATCTACCTGTGGTTTAGTTCCTAATATTTATAAACTAGCAGATGAAAAATTACAAATAACACTTGCTATATCCTTGCATGCAAGTAATGATACTACTAGGAAACAGACAATGCCTATAGCCAGGAAATACTCTATAGCAGAGATCATAGATAGCTGCAAATACTATATAGAAATGACTAATAGAAGAATAACATTTGAATATGCTCTTATAGAGGGGGTTAATGATAGTAAGGAAGATGCCTATGAATTATCTAAGCTTCTTGAAGGGCTTCTTTGCCATGTTAACTTAATTCCTGTTAATGAAATCAAAGAAAGAGACTATAAGCATAGCAAGCAAAAGTCAATAAATGAATTTGCTAAGGTACTAAAGGGTAAAGGAATTGAAACAACTGTTAGAAGAACTTTAGGATCTGATATTAATGCAGCGTGTGGTCAGTTAAGACGAAGTTTTATTCAGAAATAGAGGTGAATAAGGTGGTTGCAGTAGGAAAGACAGATATAGGTAAGAAAAGAAAGCATAATGAAGATGATTTCTTTGTATCAACTATAGAATTTGGGCCATTACCTAATATATGCATAGTTGCAGATGGTATGGGTGGACACAAGGCGGGTTCTTATGCAAGTAAGACTGCTATTACAAGCCTATGTAGTTTTGTAGAAGAGCATCATGAAGTTAGCCTAGAATCAGATGATGATATTATACAATTTTTAAAAAGGGCAATTACCCATGTTAATTACAAGTTATATACCAAATCAGAATCAGATTCACAGTATAAGGGGATGGGTACTACTTTAACTGTAGCAACAGTTGTAGAAGGAGTACTTTATACAGCCCATGTAGGTGATAGCCGGCTTTATACTATAGGTGACAGGGGAATGAATCAAATTACTAAGGATCACTCATTAGTCCAGGAAATGCTAAGCGAAGGGGTTATTTCTAATTCAGAAGCCAAAGAACACCCAAAACGCCATGTAATCACAAGGGCGGTTGGTACATATGAGAAGGTTCAGGTGGACACTTATAGTTCAAGCCTTGAGGGTGTAAGGTATATATTCCTATGTTCTGATGGATTAACAAATATGCTAAGTGATGAAGAGATTTACAATATAATAATAAAAGATGCAGGATTAGAAGAAAAAGTTGATGAGTTAATAGTTTTTGCAAATGAACGTGGTGGGGTAGACAATATCACGGTAATATTAGCTATTTATGATAAGGCGGTGAAGGTGTGTTAGATTCAGGAACAGTATTAAATGATAGATATGAAATCAAGGAAAAGATAGGTGCAGGTGGCATGTCTATTGTCTATAGGGCAAAGTGTAGGAAGCTCCATAGGGACGTTGCCATTAAAGTACTAAGAAACGAATATGTCGAAGACCAAGAATTTTTGGCAAGCTTTAAGGCTGAGGCATTATCAGCAGCAAGTTTATCGCACCCTAACATTGTAGGTATATATGACGTAGGCAATGATTTAGGGCGCCACTATATAGTTATGGAATATATTGAAGGTAAGACCCTTAAGGAGTTAATAGATGAAAATGCTCCTTATGATACAGCTGAGGTTTTGGACTTTGGAATTAATATATTATCTGCTGTAAGGCATGCCCATATGAAGAAAATAATCCATAGGGATATTAAGCCACAAAATATATTAGTTACTGATGATGGTATAATTAAAGTAACAGACTTTGGAATTGCTAGGGCGGTAGATTCAGCTACTATTGTATCAACAGGCAATGCAGTAGGGTCAGTTCATTATTTTTCTCCTGAACAGGCTAGAGGTAAATATGTTGATGAAACCAGTGATTTATATTCATGTGGTATTGTTCTTTTTGAGCTTGCAACAGGGAAATTGCCCTTTCAAGCAGACAGCCATGTGACAGTTGCACTTAAACATATTAATGAGGCGCTACCAGCACCTTCTTCTATTAATGCTAATATAGCTCCAACACTTGAAAATATAATTTTAATAGCAACCCAAAAAAGAAAAGAGCTACGCTATACTAGTGCTCAAAACATGTTACAAGATATGATGAGACTTAGGAGCAATCCAGGCTACAAGGTAATCATGCCAGTTCATGATTTAAACCAAGAAACAATTTTAATGACGCCTGAAGAAACAGATTTAATTAGGAAGCAGGCTAATGAAAATGCTGAGCTTAATATTCCAGTTTGGGAGGGTGCAAATCCACTAATAGAAGATGATTATGAAGAAGATAATGATTTAGTGGATGATCAACTTGAAGATGATGAGGACGATGATGAAATCTCATCTTCCTACAAGGCTATGGTTACAGTTGCGGGGGTTCTATCTGCCGTAGTTTTAATAGGGATTGTAACTGCCCTTATACTTCCTATATTTAACAAACTAACAAAGTCAAAGGCAGTTGTCGTGCCTGATCTTTTGGGTCAGTATGTTGAAGAGGCTACTAGGGAAATAGAAAAACTTGGACTTAAAATTGAAGTAGTAGATGAATTAGATGAAGAGGGCATAGAAGCAGGAAAAATCATCAAACAATCACCTGAAAAGGAACAAGTTGTGCCTAAGGGAACAACTATAGAGGTTATCATTAGTGCTGGAATGGACAGTGATGACAAAGAGGGAGATGAGGTAATTGTTCCAAGTCTAGCAAATATGGACTTTGTCGATGCCCAATCTATGTTAGCAGACCGGGGATTAGTTATGCAGATTACTTCTAGGGAATTTGATAATTATCTAGAAGCCGGAATGATAATATCACAAGACCCTGTTGCAGGTGACACCTTAAAAGAAGGGGATGTAGTTACTGTAATAGTAAGTAAAGGAAAAGAAATAAAATTAGCTACAGTACCTAATGTAGTAGGCAGGGACGAAGCAACAGCAGCTGGTATGCTTAGGGATTCAGGCCTGCAGGTTGGGGATGTCAAGTATGAAGAAAGTGAAACAGTTGAAAAGGGTAAAGTTATAAGCCAAAGCGTGCCAGAAGGCCGCCAGGTTGAAAGGTCACTGCCAGTAAGCATGGTAGTAAGTAAGGGCAAGCCTCAAGAAGAGCCGAAGCCAGAACCAGAAAAACCAGCAGAGCAGGAGAAACCAACAAAAACTAAGAATTTATCTATAAGTATTCCAGACTTCTTAGAAGATAAGGATAGCTACCAGATTTTAGTTAGATTATTATCTGATAGCGGTGAAGTAAGTACGGTTTACCAAGGAACAGTCAATAAGGATCAATTCCCAATTGTAGTCCCAGTAAAAGGAAAAGGAAAGGGAACAGTGGAAACTTATATAGACAATGAAGCAATATATGCAGATCCTATAGATTTTAATTGATATAAGGAGAGTGAAAAATTTGATTCAAGGTAAAATAATAAAAGGTATTGCAAGCTTTTATTATGTAAAGGCAGGGGATACTGTATATGAGTGCAGTGCCAGGGGGGTTTTTAGGAAGAAAGATGTCTCCCTATATATTGGAGATAATGTGGAGATATTACTAGCAGATGGAGAAAGCTTACGGGGGGAGTATGAAAC
>JAAYSX010000055.1 GCA_012518255.1 Candidatus Epulonipiscium sp.
ATACCACTTGCTAAGCCTATTATTACTTTTGTAGCTATTAGTAACTTTATAGGCCCATGGTTTGACTTTGTATTCCCGCAGCTAATACTTAGGACTTCCGACAAGAAGACACTAGCGCTAGGCTTATTTGAATGGATTCAAAAAAATCAAAACACCTACTTTACAAGGTTTGCAGCTGGCTCAATATTAGTAGCAATTCCTATAACTGTTTTATTTATGTTCTTACAAAAATATATTGTAGAAGGACTATCATCAGGGGCAACCAAGGGTTAAAAACTAAACAGACTACATAGTACTACCTATAGATTAAACATTAATACTAATAGATGCTATAATAGGTATAAAAAGTGGAGGTAGTCATGAATAGCAATATAATTGAGATAGAAGGTAAATATAATACAGCTATAGTATATACGGATAATATTGAAAAAGATACTATAGACCAGATTAGAATCTTATGTGATCAGAAATTTACTAAAGGCAGTAAGATAAGAATTATGCCAGATGTGCACTACGGTATAGGCTGCACCATAGGAACAACAATGACAATTACAGATAAGGTTGTGCCTAATCTTGTTGGCGTTGATATTGGATGTGGTGTAGAAGTTATAAAGCTTAAGAATACCCATATAGAACTAGAGAAACTAGATAAGCTAATCTATAGGGCCATACCAGGAGGCTTTGATATTAGAAAAAAGCCTCATAGATATAATGATAAGATAGATTTAGATAAGTTAAGATGTAAGAAGGGTGTGGATCTAAATAGGGCAAGGTTAAGTATAGGGACCCTAGGTGGGGGTAACCACTTTATAGAGGCCAATAAGGATGATAAGAATAATATCTACCTTGTTGTCCATTCAGGTAGCAGAAATATAGGTAACCAGGTGGCAAGGCACTACCAGGACCTAGCATCTAGTAAGGTGGATAAGGATATACCAAGGACCCTAGCCTACCTAGAAGGCAAGGACTTTGATGACTATATCCATGATATGAGCCTTGTGCAGGAATACGCAGTTATTAATAGGCAGGCTATAGTAGATGAAATTATTAAGGGGATGGGAATCAAGGTTGAGGACCGTTTTACAACAATCCATAACTATATAGACATAGAAAATATGATCCTAAGAAAAGGCGCAGTATCAGCTAAGAAGGATGAAACCTTCCTAATTCCTATTAATATGAGAGATGGAAGCCTGATTTGCAAGGGCAAGGGTAATCCAGAGTGGAACTTTTCTGCACCCCACGGGGCAGGTAGGATTATGAGTAGGAAAGAGGCGAGAAATACCTTAACACTTCCAGAATATAAGAAGACTATGAAGGGAATATATAGTACATCAGTAAGCAGGAAAACTATAGATGAATGCCCCCATGCCTATAAACCAATTTATGAAATTATAGAAAATACTAAAGATACACTAGAAGTAATAGATAGAATTAAGCCTATATATAACTTTAAAGCATAATATACAAGAGAAAAGCAGATAGTAGGTAACATATGTTACCTACTATCTGCTTTTCTTATGATAATATAAAAAGAAAAAGGAGCTAATATTATGAGTTTATTTTTAGGAAAAATACATTACTGGTTATATAATAAAATAAAATGGGCAGAAAAAATGGAAGATGAGATTGTGGTATGGGCTAAGAATGCAGAACTTCCAGTAGACAAGTGGCTAGATGAAGCTATTAG
>JAAYSX010000056.1 GCA_012518255.1 Candidatus Epulonipiscium sp.
ATGGACTATGGTAAATGTTGGGCTGGTAATATGTTCTTCCACCCCCATTCCTTCGGCAAATCCTTTTGAAAATACGGTCTTTCCTACACCTAAATCTCCAATTAAACAAAAAATATCACCCTTCTTTGCCATCTTTCCTAAGTCCGCTGCAAAAGTTAGGGTTCCTTCTTCACTATAGCTTTCAAATACTTGCATATATTAAATTTCCTTTCACTATGTTTTAATTCTATTCTAGCACTATACAATAATCTGTGCAAACAAAAAGATGCAATTAACATATATACGCTAATTGCATCTTTTATAAGGATTTAAGCTTGTTTTGATCTTAATATTTGCATGGCTGGAAGTATGGCCTTAACTACAATTAATGAGGCCATGGATACTACTGTTGACTTAAATATATTGAAGGGGCCCATTATAAATATTACGAAGGATTTTAGGTCATTAATTACTGGGTTAAGCTTAGCTCCCATTTCAATAATCTGCTCTATAGGCATAAATTTTGAATATAGGGGAAGAACTATAAAGTAATTGCTAATACATCCCACTATTGTAGTTGTTACAATCCCCAGGAAAATCCCTATAAGAATTGCCCTGAAACTTTTGTTTTTATGAACTATAATCATTAGTGGTATTAAATAGGCTATACTAATTATATAATTAGAAAACTCCCCCACCCCTCCCGTAGTCGTTCCAAAAATTAAGATATCTAATAGTACTTTAATTAAGGGTATAATTAGACCTGATAATGGATGAACTACTAATAGACCTACTACAGCTGGTACATCACCTAGGTCTATTTTTAAAAATGGTGGGAATAAGAAGGGAAGGCTTAGGTCAAACTGCATAAGCACCACCGCCACTGCAGCTAAAAATCCCATTCTTATAATGTTCTGAGTTGAAAAAAGCTTGTTTTCTTGGTTTTCCATATTTATACTCTCCTTTTTTTGCCCATACAAAAGCAACCCTGAAATTCAACATTCGGGTTGCTACATATGCATACAAAAAAGAGTATGACAACATATGTAACTCTTCTTTCATCCAGACTATACTGTCGGTTTTGGAATCTAACCAAATCAAGGTTTATAAATATATAAACCTGCGCGGACTATACCGCCGGTCGGGAATTTCACCCTGCCCTGAAGAATTTCATATTACTTTTTATGGTTTTTTATTTTCTTGCCTCTAGTATACAATGTTTTTGGACTTATGTCAATATCATCAAATTACCATTGATAATCCTATTTTACTTCTTTCTACATCTACGCTTATTACCTTTACTTCCACTATATCACCGACACTTACTACATCAAGTGGATGTTTGATATATCTTTCAGCCATCTTGGAAATGTGAACAAGTCCATCCTGGTGTACCCCTATATCTACAAAGGCACCAAAGTCTACAATGTTTCTTACTGTACCCTTTAAAATCATTCCTTCTTCTAGATCTTTAATCTCTAATACTTCGCTATGAAGTATAGGTTTCTCCATATCCTCCCTAGGATCCCTTCCAGGTTTCTCAAGCTCTTTTAATATATCATTAAGGGTTATTTCTCCTATGTCAAGTTTTTCAGATATAGAAGATATATCATTTATTTTTTTGCTTATATCCTTTGTCTGATTACTGCTTATATCATCCTTATTGTAGCCTAGTTCTTTTAATAAATCCTCCGTTGCCAAGTAAGACTCAGGATGTATGCCAGTCCTATCTAAGGGGTTTGATCCATCCATAATTCTTAAAAATCCAGCACTTTGTTCAAAAGCCTTGGGTCCTAGACCCTTTACTTTTTTAATCTGGGTTCTTCTTTGGAATTTACCATTCTCTTCCCTATATAAAACTATATTTCTAGCTACGCTTTTCTTAATACCTGCTACGTACTCAAGCAAGGATACTGATGCCGTATTTATATCTACACCTACACTATTTACCGTATCTTCTACAACGCCTCCTAAGGTCTCTTCTAGTCTTTTTTGATTCATATCATGTTGATACTGGCCAACCCCTATCGACTTAGGATCAATCTTAACTAACTCTGCAAGCGGGTCTTGAATCCTCCTAGCAATGGATACGGCGCTCCTTACCCCCACATCATCTTTTGGAAATTCCTCAGCTGCAAGCTTAGATGCTGAATACACCGATGCTCCAGCTTCATTTACAATTACATAATGGATAGTCTTATCTATTTTTTTAATCATATCAGCTACAAACTTTTCACTTTCTCTAGAAGCTGTCCCATTACCTATGGCTATTAAATCAACATCATATTTTTCAATAAGATTCATTAGTATACGCTCAGATTTTTCTATCTCATTTCTTGGTGGTGTAGGAAATATTACTGTATCGTCTAGTTTTTTCCCTGTTCCATCTACTACTGCAATCTTACAGCCTGTACGGTAGGCTGGGTCTACCCCTAATACAACACGATTTTGTATAGGAGCCTGCATAAGTAGTTGATTAAGATTTTGCCTAAATACTATTAAGGCACCATCTTCTGCTTTTTCCGTAAGCATATTTCTTATTTCTCTTTCTATAGCTGGTGCTATTAGCCTCTTATAAGCATCCTCTATAACCTCTTTAATCACTACTATTATATTATCAAAATTGCATTTTATTATCTTATTTCCTAAATATCTATATACATCATCTTCACTTATCTCAATCTTTACTGAAAGAACCTTTTCTTTTTCTCCCCTATTAATGGCTAGTATTCTATGCCCTGGTATGGATTTCACTTCCTCATCATAGTCATAGTACATATCAAATACAGTTGATTCCTCATCATTCCTAGCCTTGGTAACTATACGACCTTTATTAAAGGTAAAATCCCTAATATAGCTTCTATAATCTGCGTTATCAGAGATGATTTCTGCTATTATATCCTTAGCCCCATCTAGTGCATCCTGGGCAGTTTCTACTCCCTTTTCCTCAGAAATATATTCTTTGGCCTGCTCTAAAGGATCTATATCCTCTTCCTGTGCCAAAATTAAATTAGCTAGGGGTTCTAGTCCTTTTTCCTTAGCTATTATAGCCCTCGTTCGCCTTTTAGGCCTATATGGTAGGTATAGGTCATCTACCTGGGTTATAGTTGTAGCCTTTTCAATCTTAGCCTTCAGCTCTGGTGTTAGGGCTTCCTGCTCCTTAATTGATTCAATAACCTGCTCTTTCTTAGCCTCAAGATTTCTAAGGTATTCTAATCTTTCATTGAAGTCACGTAGCACCTCATCACTAAGGCTACCTGTAGCTTCCTTTCTGTATCTTGCTATAAAAGGAATTGTATTACCTTCATCTATTAATTCTATTGTATTTTTCACCTGCTTGGGCTTAAGTGATAATTCTGTTTGTAGTATTTTTATAATATCCATTTTTCCGCTCCTTATGTTTATAATCCCACTAGTATTATACAACTTGGGGGGACGGTTAACAAGTTTAGCTAGTAAAAGACTAGCTAAACTTGTTAACCGTCCCCCTCAAAAGCAAAAAAATAAGACCTTGATTACAATTTTGTAATCAAGGTCTTATTTTTTATCTAGAACCTTAATTCTTCATCTACCCAAACCCTGGCACCTATCTGGTCTGCCTGGATCATTTGCACTTGCCAGTTATTATCTAAAGTCTTAAGGTATTCTACCATTTCCCTTCTAAAGGCTACAACATTTTTGATTACAGCTATTAGACTAGGCCCTGCTCCGCTTAGGAATACTCCCTTAGCCCCGTGGTTACGTGATTCTTCCATTATTGCTCTCATATCCGGAATTAAATCTTCCCTATATGGCTGGTGGAATTTATCTTGCATGGCCATTGGTAGGTTATCCACATCTCCCGTTATCATGGTTGCTGCTAGAAGTGCTGCCCTGGATGAGTTAAATATCCCATCTTCCAGGGGTATTTCCTTAGGTAATACCTCCCTGGCAAGCTCTGTTGATAGTGTAAAATCTGGTATCATTACTGCAAAGGTAATGTTTTCGGCTACTGGAACCTTTACATATTTCATATCTTTTTCATCCATAGCTCCTATTGTCATACCGCCAAGTATGGCAGGTGTTGTATTGTCTGGATGCCCTTCTATTTGGGCTGCTATTTGCACTAGTTCTTCTTTGGAGAAGAAACTATGGCTCATAGCATTTGCTATGTGTAATCCTGCTACTATACAGGCTGCACTGCTACCTAGCCCTCTTGTATGGGGTATATGGTCTTGCTGGATTAATCTTATACCTGGAACTGGCTTTCCAATTATCTTATAGAACTTTTCTATGGTTTTGTATATAAGATTATTTTCATCTGTTGGAATATCCTTACTTCCTTCTTGTATAATTATTTCTAAACCCTTAGGAATTTCCTCTGCATAGACAATATTGTGTATTTGCAGGGCCATTCCAATACTATCAAATCCTGGTCCCATATTAGCAGTTGTTGCAGGTACTTTTACCTTTATCATCTATATCTCCTTATAAATCTTGTAAATAGAATTTATCGTGAATTGCCCTCATTGCTTTTTTCATATCTCCCTTATCAATAAGAACTGAAATCTTAATTTCTGATGTTGAGATCATGCTAATATTAATGTTTGCATCATACATAGCTTCAAACATGCGGGAAGCTATCCCTGTATTAGCTACCATCCCTGCTCCTACAACGGATACTTTAGCCACATCATGGTTATAGTCTACATCCTTTGCATCCCATCTTTCTAAGTTTTCTGATATGATTTCCTTAACTTGTGGGAACTGGGCCTCTGATACTGTAAAGCTAATATCTTTGGTACCATGACGACCAATTGATTGTAATATAATATCTACATTTATTTGATTTTTTGCAAAGGTTGAAAATATATCAAAAGCCTTCCCTGGCGTATCTTTAACCCCAATAATAGAAACTCTTGCTACATCATCATCTCCTGCTACACCACTAATTAACATTTTTTCCATGTTACATGCCTCCTTAACAATTGTACCTTCATCCTCAACTATACTTGAACGAACAACCATTTTTACCCTATGTTTTTTTGCTAATTCTACTGACCTATTATGAAGAACCCTCGCCCCTAGTGAAGCTAATTCTAGCATTTCATCGTATGTTATTTCATCAAGTTTTATTGCATCTTTAACAATTCTTGGATCCGATGTATAGATACCATCAACATCCGTATAAATCTCGCATAAGTCAGCATTTAGAACTGTGGCTAGAGATACTGCTGTAGTATCTGATCCTCCCCTTCCCAGAGTCGTAATATCATCATACCTATTCATACCCTGGAAGCCAGTTACCAAGACAATATTTTTACGTCCTAGTTCAAGCTTAAGTCTTTCACAGTCTATTCTTCTCATTCTAGAATTACCATATGTAGATGTGGTAATCATACCTGCCTGATGGGCATTAAGGGAAACCGCTGGATAACCCATTTCTAAAATAGTCATAGCTAACAATGCTACTGACTGTTGCTCTCCTGTTGAAAGAAGCATATCCATTTCTCTCTTAGATGGGTTAGGACTGATTTCTTCCGCTTTAGCAATTAGTTCATCTGTGGTATCTCCCTGGGCAGATAGTACAACCACAACGTCGTTTTTTCCATCATCATAAGTTTTAATAATTCTCTTTGCTACATTCCTCATTAAGTCTGCATCAGCTACAGAACTCCCACCGAATTTTTGTACAATTAACATATTATTTCCTCCCAATAATTAAGGCCTAAATAACTCATCCATTATTGTGTAACCTTCATATATATCCTTACCTGTTCCAGCTGCATAGCTTTCTCCATAATCTGCATTAGAATCTACTAATTTTGCATCTTTTTTATAGATCATATAGGGTACTGGATCCATAGTATGGGTCCTTAGCCTAAGTGGTGTTGGATGATCTGGCATAATTAGTATCTTATAGTCTTGACCTGACCTGTCTAATGCATCTTTAATTGGATTTATAATTTCTTGATCTATTCTTTCTAATGATTTTATTTTACCATCTCTATCCTGTTGGTGTCCACACTCATCTGGGCCTTCTAAGTGTACATATACAAATCCCTTATCCTCTTCTAAGAGTGCTTTTATTGCTGCATCAGCTTTGCCCTTGTAATTTGTATCTACATTGCCTGTTACACCATCTACATCAATAGATTCTAATCCTGATGAAATTGCTATTCCCTTAATTAGATCAACTGCTGAAATTACTGACCCATCTACATCATATTTCTCTGTAAAAGATGAAAGGTTGGGTTTAGTTCCTTCCCCCCACAACCAAATAGAATTAGCTGGATTTAATCCTCTCTTTTTCCTATCTATATTAACAGGATGCTTGTTTAATAAGTCATAGCTCTTTTTCATTATGTCCCATATATAATCTGCATTGCTACCTTTAGGACTATACTTACCAATGGTTTTACCAAGGATATCATGAGGAGGAGTAAGGTCTACATCTATAGTTCCTTTGTCCCATACTAATATATGTCTATAACTTACACCTGTATAAAATTTTCTTATTTCATCTCCAAAGGCTTCTTCTACTGCTTTTATAAGAATATCTGCCTCTTCTGTTGTAATTTCATCCGAGCTATGGTCTAAAATCTTTTTATCCTCATAGGCTTCCTCTTCTTCTGTAAGGCTAACCAAATTAACCCTAAATGTAACATCAGATTTTTCTAAATCTATACCTACACTAATGGCTTCTAGGGGACTTCTACCAAAATCATATATTCTTGGATCATATCCCATTATTGCAAGGTTGGCTGTATCACTTCCTGGTAAACATCCCTCTGGAATCGTTGTAGCCATTCCAATAGTACTATAAGGAGCCATTGCATCTATATTGGGTGTATCTGCAAATTCTAGTGGAGTCTTACCCCCTAACTCTTCAATTGGCTCATCTGCCGCACCATCTATTAGTATTACGACACGTTTCATTTAAATCACTTACCCTTCAATTTAGCCTTCTATATTAATGCTACTAATTACATATGCATGATCTTTTAGTTTTTCAAACCTATCCTTTTGAAGATCTTCTTCATCTTCCTGTGTTATAAATGCTAATTCTTCTGGATAATCTTCATTTTCCACCCATTTTACACCCAGGAAGGTATCTTCAATAATTTCTTTTACCCCATCTTTTTTCTGTACTCTAACAAAGTATGATGCCGGGATTTTACCTGCTTCCATCATTTCTACCTTTTCCTTGCTCCAGTGGGAAATAATATTAATTCCTTTATGCTTAGCTGCTTCAACTATATCAGCTACTACCGCGCTAGCTGTAGGCAGTTTACCTGCTCCCTTACCATAGAACATTACTTCTCCAATAACATTTCCTTTAATAAGTATAGCATTGAACACATCCTTAACTGGTGCAAGTGGATGCTCTAGTGGAATCATAACTGGTGATACACTTGCAAAAATCTCTTTACCCTTTCTTTTGCATCTTCCAAGAAGTTTAATTGTATATCCCATTTTGCTTGCGTACTCCATATCTCCCTTACTTACCTTGGTAATTCCTTCTGTTGGTATTTCTTCAAAGTTAACCTGTCTTGCAAATGCAAGAGAAGATAAAATTGCTATCTTACGGCAAGCATCATGGCCTTCAACATCTGCTTCGGGATCTGCCTCCGCATAACCAAGCTCCTGTGCTTCCTTTAAGACTTCCTCAAAAGGTCTACCTTCTTCTTCCATCTTGGTTAAAATAAAGTTAGTTGTACCATTTAGGATTCCTGTAATTTCATATATCTCGTCTGCTGTTAGGGATTCATTAAGGGGCCTTATAATAGGTATCCCCCCACCTACACTTGCCTCAAATAAAAAGTTAGTGCTATTTTCCTTAGCAAGTTGTAAAAGACCTGCACCATATTTAGCAACTAATTCCTTATTAGAAGTTACTACACTTTTTCCTTTTTCAAGGGCCTGCTTAACAAATGTATAGGCTGGTTCTAGCCCACCCATTACCTCAACAATAATATCTACATCATCGTCATTAATAATCTTATCAAAGTCATCTGTAAGTATATCCTCTATAGGATCACCTGGAAATTTCCTAAGATCTAGTACATGTTTAATGTTAATTTCACGGCCAGCCCTCATATTAATGCTTTCCTTATTTGTGTTAATTACTTCTACAACTCCAGATCCTACTACCCCATAACCTAATATTGCTATATTCACAAAATTTCCTCCTACTCTTTAGATAATACATTTATATTACGTATTCCATCTAGTTCATGTAATGTTGCAAGAAGCTTATCCATCTCCTGATTCATTGTTGCTGTTTGCATGCATATATTAATATGTGCAATTCCATGCATTGGAATCATTTGATTAATTGTAAGAACATTAGCTCCTGCTTCAGCTATTAAATTAAGTACATCAGATAACCTACCTGATTCATCTTCAAGTTCAATTAAAATAGTTATTGTTTGGCCCTGGGACTTATCTATAAATGGAAATACAGAGTCTTTGTATTTATAGAATGAACTACGGCTTATATTAACCTTGTCCGTTGCTTCCTTAACTGTTTTAACCTTTCCTTTTTCTAATAGCTCCTTAGCTGCTACAACATCCAAAAATACTTCAGGCAAAACATCTTTATTGACAATATAGTATTTTATTTTTTTCTTCATAAATCGCTCCTTGTTCGCCAGAGGTATACATTTGTTTTTGATATAGAGAATATAACATATGTATATTTATAAATCAAGTTTTTTAAAGCTTAAAATCCATCTTTTTATTTTTTCTATCATCATGCACAAGTTTACCTATTATTTGCCTTATTTTTGTGCATTTTTTTCGGTATTTCCCCTATATAAAATCAAAAAACTGGCTTAGGTAGAATTTACTTACCTAAACCAGTACCTGTATTTTATTCTATTCTTCTAGCATTTTCTTAATTAGGTTTTGATCACTGTCACTTACTAGTTTATCTATATCTAATAGAACAATCATGCGGCCTTCTTCTTTTGCAACACCACTAATATATTCCTGCTCTGTCCTAGATGCAATGATACTAGGTGCATCTTCGATTTCACTTTCGGATATATTTAATATTTCAGAAACATTGTCAACTATAAATCCTACATCAGTTTCTTCACCTTTAATTATAATTATTTTTGTATCTTCATCTATTTGCTCACTTTTCATATTAAAGCGAGTTCTTAGGTTATATATGGGATAAATATCTCCACGTAAGTTAACAATTCCTTCAATGTAATTGGGCGTTTCTGGTACCTTACGTATTTCTTGATGATGCACTATCTCAACTACCTTAATAATATCGATACCATACTCCTCTTTACCAAGCTTAAAAACTACTATCTGCCGCATACTCATTCTTCCTCCTATTCATCTGTGCTACGAATCCACTTTAAATATGAGTTAATAAATACATCTATTGATCCATCCATAACAGCATCTACATTTCCTACCTCTTCGTTAGTTCGATGATCCTTAACCATATTATATGGATGGAAAACATAGGATCTTATTTGGCTCCCCCATCCTATTTCTTTCTTTTCACCGCGGATCCCTTCTAGTTTTTCTATTCTTTCTTTCTCTTCTTTTTCAAATAATTTTGCCCTTAGCATTTTTAGTGCATTTTCCCTATTTTGGATTTGTGAACGCTCATTTTGACATTGTACTACAATCCCCGTTGGAACGTGAGTCATTCTAACTGCTGAATCAGTTGTATTTACATGCTGACCACCTGCACCAGTAGAACGATAAGTATCTATACGGACATCTTCCATAGATAACTCTACCTCTACATCATCTGTAATTTGGGGTATAACATCGCAGGATACAAAAGATGTATGCCTTCGGCCTGATGAATCAAATGGTGATATACGAACCAGCCTATGGATTCCGCTTTCTGATTTTAGGTAACCATATGCATTATCACCGTCTATCTTAAGTGTTACAGACTTGACTCCTGCTTCATCTCCAGGTAGGTAATCTAATACTTCCAAATCATAACCCTGTTTCTCAGCCCATCTTGTATACATCCTAAGTAGCATATTTGCCCAGTCGCATGCCTCTGTACCACCTGCACCTGCGTGGATAGATAATATAACGTCATTTTGATCATATTCTCCATCTAACAAGGTACTGATTCTCATCTTTTCATATCTCTCAAAAAAACTCCCTGCTTCCCTCTTTGCTTCTCCTGCAATATCTTCTTCATAATCTTCCATTGCCATTTCAATTAGGGTTACTGTATCTTCATATTGGCTTAGCAACTTGTTGTAATCTTCTATCTTAGACTGGATTCCTTTAATCTGGCGCAAGATATTCTGCGCCTTGTCCATATCATCCCAAAAATCCGCTGCACCTGATTCCTCTTCCATGGATTTAAGCCTAGATTTTAGTCCTGAAATGTCAAAGAGAGTTCCCCATCTCTTGTATTTTTTCCTCGTAAGGTTGTAATTCTGATGTTAATTGATCAAGTTCTAACATGCTATCAACTCCTTTTAATTTCTTCCACAGCAGTGTTTGTATTTTCTACCGCTACCGCATATACAGGGCTGGTTTCTTCCTACTTTTTCGACTTCACGACGTGCTGGTTCTTTTTCTGCACTATCATCTTGCCTACTTGTAGAAGTTGGTTTTACCACATGTTCACGTTTAATTTCTTGGTTTTCAGCTATCCTTACATGATACATAGCCCTAGTAACATCTTCCTTAATAGCGTAGCTCATTTCTTCGAACATATCAAAACCAGCAAATTTATACTCTACTAGTGGGTCTCTTTGCCCATAAGCCGTAAGCCCTATACCCTGGCGCATTTGCTCCATATTGTCTATGTGATCCATCCACTTTTGGTCAATTATCTTAAGTAGGATTACACGCTCAATTTCCCTTACTTGTTCTCCTAATTCTCCTTCTCTTTCATCGTATAATTTTGCAGATGCATCATACAATGTTTCTATAAGCTCCTCAACGGTTAGGTCACTTCTTTCTTCCTTAGGAAAGCTAATACCTTCTAATGGTATTATTGGATATAGATTTTTCATCATTTCATCTAAATCCCACTCCTCAGCATATTCTATCCCAGCTGTATAGGATTCTACTGTATTTTCTATAACACTTTTAACCATAGATAATATATTCTCTTTTAGGTCCTCATTCCTTAAAGCCATATATCTTTCATCGTAGATAACTTCCCTTTGCTCATTCATAACCCTATCATACTCAAGTAGGTGTTTACGCATACCAAAGTTGTTACTTTCGACTTTTTTCTGCGCTCTTTCTATTGCATTTGATAGCACCTTATGTTCAATAGGCTCATCATCCGGAAGCCCTAGTGTATCAAACATCTTAAGTGTTGCTTCTGGTGTAAACAGGCGCATTAAATCATCTTCTAAAGAAAGATAGAATCTTGATTCTCCTGGATCACCCTGTCTACCTGCACGCCCACGTAACTGATTATCAATACGTCTTGATTCATGACGCTCCGTACCAATAATCTTAAGGCCACCTAGTTCGGTAACCCCATCTTCTAGTTTAATATCCGTACCACGACCAGCCATGTTAGTTGCAATAGTTACGCTATTTTTCATACCTGCATTAGCAACAATATCAGCTTCCCTAGCATGATATTTAGCATTTAATACTTCATGAGAAATTCCACGTCTTCTTAGTAACTTGCTTAAAAGTTCTGATGTATCTATATCTACTGTACCTACTAGTACTGGTTGTCCTTTTTTATGTGATTCTTCAATATCATTTACAACAGCATTGAATTTTGCTTCTTGGGTTTTGTAAACTACATCTGCATGATCCTTACGAATCATCGGCTTATTTGTTGGGATTACTATAACGTCCATTCCGTAGATATCTCGGAATTCTCCCTCCTCAGTTAAGGCGGTACCCGTCATCCCTGATTTCTTAGTATACTTATTAAAGTAATTCTGGAATGTTATAGTAGCAAGGGTTTGACTTTCCCTTTGAACCTCTACCCCTTCCTTAGCTTCAATAGCCTGGTGGAGCCCATCTGAATATCTTCTACCACTCATTAAACGGCCTGTAAATTCGTCTACAATAACAATTTCATTGTCCTCACTTACAATATAATCCTTCTCTACATGCATGGAGTTATGTGCCTTAAGAGCATTGTTAATATGATGCTGAATATCCATATTTTCTGCATCTGCAAGGTTTTCAAGGCCAAAATATTGCTCTGCTTTCTTTACCCCATCTGCTGTTAGGTTTACGGATTTCTGCTTTTCATCATAAATGAAATCCCCTTCTTCTTCGATTTCCTCACGCATTAAGGTATTCATTGCTGTTTCTTCCCCTAGAAGACGGCCTTTTTTAAGTCTACGAACAAATATATCAGCTGCCTTATAAAGGTGGGTAGATTTTGAACTGCTACCTGATATTATTAGTGGTGTTCTAGCCTCATCAATTAATACAGAGTCTACCTCGTCAATAATTGTATAGTGAAGCTCTCTTTGAACCATTCTATCTGCATAAAGCACCATATTGTCTCTTAGGTAATCAAAACCAAATTCATTGTTTGTTCCATATGTTATATCACAATTATAGGCTGCTCTTTTCTCATCCTTTTCCATACCATTAAGGATACATCCTACGCTTAAACCTAAAAATTCGTGAACCTTACCCATTTCCTCTGAGTCACGCTGGGCAAGATATCCATTAACAGTAACAACATGTACACCCTTGCCTTCCAGTGCATTTAAGTAAGCAGGCATAGTTGCAACGAGAGTTTTCCCCTCTCCAGTCTTCATTTCAGCAATACGGCCATGATGAAGAATAATTGCTCCTATTATCTGAACCCTAAAATGCTTTATTCCCAAAACCCTCCATGCTGCCTCCCTAACCACAGCATAGGCTTCTGGCAAAATATCATCCAGTGTTTCTCCTTTACCTAGTCTATCTCTAAACTCATCAGTCTTAGCTTGTAACTGCTCATCTGAATATCCTTGCATAGTTTCATCATATGACTCTACCGCATCAACTATATGATTAATTCTCTTTATTTCTCTTTCGCTATGTGTACCAAATATTTTGCTAAATATTGCTTTCAATTAACTCCACCTTCTTCATTAGGATTGTCTTATTTGTAGTTTTTATTTATAACTCTATTCCCCTTGTATATTATAGTGTTTCCACATCATTTTACCATATTTAAGTATATCAAACATTTGGACTCTTTACAACTAACATATCTTGGTGACAAGAGTAGAAAAGTGGGGGACGGTTAACAAGTTTTCTTAGTATTATACTAGCTTAACTTGTTAACCGTCCCCCCTACCTATATAATAAACTTAGGAGATGATACTAGTGAAAATATATATAGATGCAGATGGTTGTCCTGTTGTAAACCAGACCGTTAAAATTGCAAAAAAGCATGGTATTGAAGTTATTATAGTCAAGAATTACGCCCATGAGATCAAAAGCTCTTATGCCACCGTTGTAACTGTGGATATTGGCGCTGATAGTGCGGATTATTATATTATTAATAAGGTTAGGGAAAATGATATTGTTGTCAGCCAGGACTATGGTGTGGCTGCAATTGCCCTATCTAAAAAGGCAAGATGCATAACACAAAATGGACTTATTATAACTAACGATAATATAGATAGTCTTTTGTTCTCACGACATTTAAATCAAAAGCTACGTAATAGTAATAAGCACTATAGCAAATTTAAAAAACGTACTAAAGATGATGATATTAATTTTGAAAGGCAGCTTCTAGTCTGCTTAG